>CAUJEL010000157.1 GCA_963169875.1 Candidatus Zhuqueibacterota bacterium | reverse complement strand
GCCGCGGCTGAACTGGTGCATGCCACCGATCACGTCGAGGTGGTGAATGTGGGCACGGAACTGCAATTGCACAACCTGCTTTTCATACGCGGCGGCTACCGTTTCAACACGGATGAGGGAAAATTATCCTGCGGCTTTGGCATCATCACGCCGCAGATCACCGGCGTCAAACTGAGAATGGATTACTCCTTTGTCCAGTCAGAAATCGTATTTGACGATATTAATCGCTTTACTTTCGGGATCGAATTTTAACTATGAAAAAACTTATTCTACTTGCGGTGTTATCTATGACCATGATGTTCAGCGGCTGCAAAATCGTGCAGATCACCCAACCCGCATCCGCGGATAAGAACAGCGAGATCACTGTCAGCCTCTCCATTCTCGCCAATGATGTACCGGAGCCCAATGCGCACAAGGGTGTTGTCGGCATCCTCCTGCCAAGGGATTGGCAGGTGCTTTCTGCGACGTACCGCTGCGCGCTGGGTTCGGGCATTCTCTCCCCCAGCGACGCATGGACCGACTCGCTGGTTACCTGTTATCCGCCGGGCGATTTCGAGGGCGATATGAAGTGGATCGCTCTGGTATCAGATCAAGGATACGCGCATGAGACTCCGGTCACGGTCGATGTCGATTTGCGCTTGCTGACCGGCAATGCCGAGGGCTGCTTCAAACTGGGCTATCTGGTGAGCAAAGCCACTTCCGGCTTGATCTGCGCCGGGGTGGACAGCTGGGCGCCCTTTTCCTATCCCAACAAAGTGGCTGTTCCCCTTGGCACAACCTGTGACGAAAATTTCAAAGTGGAGCGCGCCGAGGATTGGAATGACCTGCTCAACCGCAAGTCGGGGTGGACCGGCGCCGACGGCATCTACTCCATCCCCATGGACGGTTGTGAACAGCCGCAGGGACAGGATCATCTGCTCCTCTTCAGCGATACCTTTCTCGGACAGGTGGATGCCGCTGGCAAACGCATTAATTCGACTCTGGTCAATAACACCCTGGCATACCTGCGCGGAAACAAGCCCACCGCCGACAGCATTTCATTCATGTGGGACCAAAGCGGCGCCGGCGCCAGGGCGGTCTTTACACCGGCCACACCCTCAGCCGGTGCCAAGGATTTCTACTGGCTCATGGATGGCGTCAAAATTGACAGCATTATCCATGTTTTTGCGCTGCGGCTGAATATCACCGGGGGCGGCGCCTTTGATTTCAATCTTAACGGCGTGGTCCTGCTCTCTTTCAAACTGGATGATGATCGGCACCCGGCCCTGGTGCAGCAGCAGGATCTGCCGTTCTTCAAGAACGAGGGCGGCGTCTCTGTGGTCTTCGGACAGGCCATCATGCCGCATGCGCGCGCAAGCGGCAACAAGCATCAGGATGGTTACATCTATATCTACGGACCGCGCGATGATGGCTCGGGCAAAAAACTGGTCGCTGCACGCGTGCTGCCGGAAAATTTTCTCGATTTTTCGCAGTGGCGATTTTGGAATGGCGCGGAGTGGGGCGAGGCTTTCAACGCCTGCGCCGGTATCACCGATCGCATCTCCCAGGAGTTCAGCGTCTCGGAAATGGGGGACCAATATGTGCTGGTGGCGCAGGCCGGCTCCTCCGTTATCGTGCGCTTTGGCGAGACGCCGGTGGGACCGTTCGGTTTTTACAGCGAAATCTATCAGTGTCCCGAAGCAAATATCTCCAGCAATGTTTTTATATATAATGCCAAGGCGCACCCATCGCTTTCGGACGACAACTCGCTGTTGATCAGCTATAACGTCAACACGCTGAATTTCGCCGAAAATATCAACATCGCCGACATCTACCGGCCGCGATTCATCAGATTTTCGCTGCTCGAGAATTCTTCAGGCATCAAAGAAAAAACGAATATGCCTTGCGCTTTTCGCCTGCTGCAGAATTATCCCAATCCATTCAATCCGGTCACGCAGATCTCCTTCGAACTCCTGAAAAAAAGTGAGGTCACGCTTAGGATCTACAATGCGCTCGGGCAGGTGGTGGAGACGCTGCTGCACCAGCAAACTTTTGCGCCGGGTCTCTACACGACCCGCTGGCAGCCACAGGATCAAAGCAGCGGTGTGTTTTTCTATACGCTGGAATCGCCAGGTTGGCATGAAATCAAAAAAATGGTGTTGATTCGATGAAAAATCGATTTATGATAGCCTGTCTATTCTTCTGTGTCATAAATTCTTCGGCGCACGGGGGCGAAAAAATCCCCTTGCGCGCGGATGGCAGCATCCCGGTCTGGCTCAGCAACGGCCCCTTCGAGATCAGGACCATCGGTTTCGGCGACATCTCCGACGAAAAACCGCTCGACGAGACGGCCCTGCATCCGCTGCCTGGCGCCATGGAGAAAAATCTATCGGTTGCCAGCAAACGTACAGAATGGCTCTATATCAGTCCCAAGGAAAACGGTTTTACAGATTTCAATGAATATTATGGCTGGAAGACGTTTAACACCTCTGAAAAAATCTGGTATGCCAAGATCGTGTACGCCTATGCGGACCTCTATGCGGCGCGTGAGCAAAACGTACAGCTATTGTTTGGGGGGAATACCATAACCGGCTTGTTCCTCAATGACAAGCTGATTTATGAATCGAAGCAGGAAATTAATGCAACGAAAGACCAGTTCGTCGAGAATGTGACTCTGCAGCAGGGACTAAACCGCCTGCTGGTCAAAGTTGCCAATTCCCACCGTAATCACACGGTCTCGTTTTTCGATCCCATCCGCTATGAGTGGGGTTTTTACCTGCGCATGACGGAACCGCAGGGTGAAGCGGTTGCAGACGCAGCGGTGCTGATCGATACCAGGGCCGTGACACCCGATTTTCATCTGACGCCGACCCTGTTTTATAAAAAGCTTCATGATGGATTGCAGCAAAAATATTTTGTCGAGCTGCGATCGTCCCTGCTGAATAAATCAGATGCAGCTTTGACCATTGCACACAAAAACAAGTCCTATTCTTTTCAGTTAACCGGCGTCCACTTTGGCATCAATCAGAAGGAAATCTATCTTCCGGAGACCGCGACTGCTGGGAAGGCCAGGGCCACCCTGGCGTGGGGAAGTGACAAATTGGGCAAAACGGTTGCGTTGCAGCCGCTGCCCAAGTATGAACTCTATTTCATGCCGACCACGCACATGGACATCGGCTACACCAATCCACAGCCCATCGTCATCGAGCGTCATTTGCATACGCTGGATCAGGTGGTGGCGCAATGCGAAGCGGACGCCGATTTCAAATGGACCATCGAAACGCTGTGGCTGCTGGACAACTACCGCCAGGCGCGATCCAAACCGGCTTTTGACAAGCTCATTAATTTGATCCGCAGCGGCCGGATTGCCGTTTCGCCGCTCTATACCAATCCCTACACCGGATGGGTCAGTGAAGCGGAGATGGCCGCCAGTTTCCGGCTCGCGGAATCGTACAAGCGAAAATACGGCATCGACTATTATGGCGCGGTCTATAACGATGTCCCCGGCCAATCCTGGGCGCTGCCGCAGTACCTGCGCCAGGCCGGGGTACATGTGCTGGTGGATGGCATCAATGAATTGTTTGCGGATTACAAATATCAGAAAAGTCTGCCCAAGGTTTTTCGCTGGGCGGGGAGCAGCCAGGACACGGTCATGCTCTATCTGACCGAAGCCTACGTTGAAGGCTCCCGCTATGGCCTGGAGCGCGATGCGACCGCGACGGGTTATCGAATCTGGCAACGCATCCATAATCTTTTGCAGCGGGAGTATCCGCTGCATAAAATACTCATCAGCGGCGCTTTTACCGATAATAGCGGCATTGCGATTAACCAGTATCAAAATGCGCTGAAATGGAATAAGGCGTACGAATATCCCAGGTTCGTCATTTCAACTTTGAACGATTTCTGCCGGACCTTGCCCCGTGAAGACAGGAAAGTGTTCGAGACGGTGCGCGGTGACTGGACCTCCGATTGGGACATCCTTTACCAGGGTGAAACCAGGCGCATGGTCAAGTATCGCTGGGTGCAGAATCAGCTGCCCGGCGCGGAGATTCTGGCGGCGCTGTCACAGGCCTTGTATCCCGAGACCACGGCGAATCCATCCGAAATCGACATGATTTACGATAACCTCCTGCATTTTTCCGGGCATGGCAGCGGCATGGAATATGGCCTTGGTTCATTGGCGGAGAATGTGTGGACCGACGCCATCCGTGAAGCGTATGTCCACAACGCCTATCTGCGCACCCGGGCCCTGCAGGAGCAAATGGCCCACCGTCTCACCGTGACCAAAGAAAGTTTTGAGTCGCAAGGCGTGGTTGTCTTAAACACGCTGCCCTGGGAGCGCTCCATGCCGGTGGAGATCGCCTTCCCGGAAACAGAGCATAACCACTATGCGGTGATCGACCTCGGCGCCGGGACCAAAACGCCGGCACACCGCAGCGGTGATAAACTTGTCTTTTTGGCTAAAGCGGTGCCCGGCATTGGCAGCAGACAGTATGAACTCGTGACTGCTCAACCTGAATCTGCGAAAAAAAATGACAAGCCGCCATTCATCGAAAATGAATATTACCAAATCACCCTGGCAGAAAAGGGATGGTCCATCATCGATAAACGGAGCGGTGAAAATTTGTTCGATCCCTCGGCGGCTCTGCCTTCGCTGTGGCCCGTGCGCAAGCGATTCCAGCTTTCGGAGCGTTTCGCCGTTTTGACACAAAACGCGGATGTTACAGATATTGAAAAAAATGATGTTTTCGAGGAGCTGACCGGTCATTACCAGGATGATATTTATAAATGGATCAAGCTCAGACTCTGGCGCGGCCTCGATCGCATCGATCTCGTTGTGCAGGTCAATCTCGAAGGACTCCAGCAAACCGAATACACCGAGGAATATGGACTGCCTTTTGCTTTCACCGCCACATCCGGGGAGGTTCTCAGTGAGACGCTGGGCGGTGTGACCGGATTGGCGGACCGCTTCAAAGGCGTGGGACATGACTTTTTCTCCATTCGTCGCGGTCTCGGCGTGGGGACACAGACTTCATGCTATTTGATCGCATCGCCCGATTGCCGCATCTTTGCGGTGGATACGAGCCGAAGCAGTCCGGTGGTTATTGCCAATCTGCTCAATAATTTTCCCAAGTCGTGGAACCGCAATGAGGACACCAACGGAACGGTGGCGTTCAGGTTCTTCCTGACGAAACGGGACAGGGGAGAGGCGGACATCGCCGCTTTTGGCTGGGAGGCTGCCGCGGAACCTGTTTTTCGCAAAAGTTGGTTCACCAGGAGTGAACCAGTGAAACAGCATCTGCAATCTTCCAATGCCTTGATAAAAATACTTTCATTGCGGCCTGTAGATGGCGAACATCGCGGTTATGAATTATTACTGCAGAACAGCTCGCACGTTCGTCATGAAAGCGTCACGCTGACCTCGGAGCTTTTTTTCACGGATGCGCAAGCCAGGGAGATTGATTTCATGGGAAATGTGAAAAAAGACATAGCGGTAAAAGCGCATGCCATCTCCCTGGAACTGGGTCCGAATGAGATCAAGAGGATCTTATTTAGACAGTTTGAATAGTTACCTTGCGTGAATAATTCACCGTAAAGCACGTCGAGATGCGCAGAGTTATGAATATGATAGAAATGAATACACCGGGCATTCTGATATAATATCCTGAAAAATCAGCTATAGAATCTTCTCATAACATCCAAAGATAGAACTCAGCGACCTTTGCGTACTCTGCGGTTTATGAATAGTTATGTATGCTGGCTTGTTGATCCAGCGTTAGCCGGCGCAAAAGCCGTCTAAAGACGGAACTGCGAACAATGACATGCCGGGTTCATTGGGGGCCGCCCCGCTTTACGCGCTCTCAGGCCCCAGATTGGGAGCGGCAAACAGCGCATTTCACATGCCCCTGCTGGAGCTTGGGCATGCGCGGGGGTGAAAGGCCGGCATCCCGAGGCGCGCAGCGGCGCGGGATCTGCTTAATAAGAGAGACTATCATGTTCTCCATCCAATCCGTCAGAGATTTAGGCGCTCAATTCAGGGACAATCCGCACCGCATGGTGGGGCAGGATGGCGCGTTCACCATTCCCCTGCAAGACGGCCAGTTGTGGTTTTTCGGCGATACCCTCATCGGCCGCCGCAGTCCCGGCGAAAGTCTGTGGTATCCGCATAGCCGGCCGGTTGGCCCCATGGACATGAGCGGCAAGGCCGGCATTGAAAAAATGCTCAACAACACCGGCCTGGTCAGCCGCGACTCCTCGGCGGCGGAGGGCATCAGGGATTATCAATATATTGTTGACGAGCACAATCACATCAAGGCGCTGATTCCGCTCTTGCCTGGAGAGGATCCCGATCGCCACAGAATCTGGTGCTTGCATGGCGTGGAACTCGGCGGTAACCTCTATCTTTATTTCATCAAAGTAGAGACCATCGCTGAAGGGATATTTCCGGTCAATTTCAAAATCATCGGCTCCGGATTGGCTGCGGGAAATACCCGTGATTGGCAATTTACCCGCATCCGGCATCGCGGCAGTGACATCTGGTGGTCCGCGGAGTGTCCGCATTTCAGCTCCGCAGTGCTCGATGTGACAGGCGACTATCTCTATCATTACGGGGTTTTACAGGACGAAGATAAAATACAGCGCTGTTACCTGGCACGCGTCTTCAAGTCGAAAATCGCACAACTTGACCACTATGAGTACCTCTGCGATGCCGCGCCGCGCTGGAGCCCGCATGTGAAAGAAGCCATACCTGTTTTCACAGGCATGCCCAACGAACAGTCGGTCTCTTTTAATCCCTATCTGGGAAAGTATCTCGCGGTGCATTCGCTGGATTTATCCGGCAAGATCGTCGCCCGCACGGCGGAGCAGCCCTGGGGTCCGTGGAGCGATTCGGTTGAATTGTATCAGGTGCGCAAAGAACATCCGTATGCGCATCTCTACCCGCAGCTCATCTATGCGGGCAAGGAACACCCGGCCCTGGCGCGCGAGAATGGCCGTATCATCTATGTCACTTATATCGAATTCGAAGAGTACTATCCGCATCTGCTCGAGATCACAATCGCTTAACATGAGGCTTCATCTTGATTCCAACCGTCGAACGACTCAAAAGCGACCGGCTCGTCCACAAATTCGGCGATGTGTTTGCACCGCCGGGCCTGACCAACTTTCACGGCGTCTGTCAGGCTGACCTGGACATCACCGCCATCAGCAGTCTCAATTTTCCGCCCTTCACCAATTCCACCAAGGTGACGGCATCCCTCTATCTGGATGACTGCTATTTCGCGGCCCATAATTGTCCCATCGCCTTCACCTGGTATCCGGATAAAATCGTGCGCGAGACCGAATATAACGGCCTAAAGTTGTCCTCGACAACGATTCTGCCATTCGGCAAAACGGCTGTCATCATAAAACTCTGCATTGAGAATACCGCACAAGCTGATCGCGACGTGAAAATTAAATTCGCCACCGCCGCCCACATCACTAAAAACATGGACACAGGCAAAGTCTATATCCCTCCCTTTGAAGAGGATCACAAAATAACGATTGAACCGTCGCGCCGTGCCGTCATTTTTGCGGCGGTTCACAGCGAGGCCTGCTCCGTTCAGGGCATGTATCCGCTGCCGCATCAGGCCACGGGATTCGGCCTGGAGAAGACGCTGTCCATTCCCGCAGGGGGAAAAAGTACGGTTTTTTACCTCCATGTCATTGGCGACACGCCCCAAAATGCGATACAGCAATTCGACAGGCTGGCGCATGATCAGATTGAAAATCTTTTTTCAGAAACAGAACAGCAGTGGAATGAGCAGATCGCCGCGGCTTTCACGCCCGGCAATTCGCAATACGCCGGCTGCCTGCCCACGCTGTATACCGATGATCCGGATATCTATCGCCTTTATTATACCGCCGCCCTGGGCGTCATCTATTTCAGAAGAGACAATCCCTTTTCTGTTTATGGCCGCGCCTACGACACCCTGATGCCGCGTTATTGGCAGGGCACGACTTTCATCTGGGATTATTTTCTCAGCTCCGGGGTGCATGCCCTGCTGGATCCCGAAGTGATGAAAAAATATCTCGAATTGTGGATGCAAACCGATGTCCATTCCCATTTTGGCACCGAATACCTGACCGGCGGCACCGTGGGCCCCTGGTATGCGGTCAATGATTTCGCCCTGGTGTGGATGGCCAATGATTACCTGCGCTGGAACGGTGATTTTTCCTGGCTGGATAAAAACATCGGTGCGAGCGGCAAATCCATCATTGCGTATCTCAAGGAATACGCCATCAATTACCGTCAGTTCAAGACGGCAAACGGTCTGGCGGATTACGGCGGCATCAACAATCTGCTCGAGTGCGTCAGTACCTATATTCATGAAGTGGCCAGCCTCAATGCCGGCAACGTTTTCAGTCTGCGCGCGCTCGCCCGGATTCTAGACCGGCAGTATCATGACAGGGATGCCAGCGCCTATGCACAGGAGGCGGAAGCGCTGGTGCAGGAGGTGATGAAACTGTACAGCCACGGCAATGGCTACTGGAACACACGATTTCCCGATGGCTCTCGGGTGGAAGTCCGCCATGGCTACGACTTCATGACCATTCTGCAGACGCTGCACCAGGACCTCGATGAGCGGCAAAAAGAGGAGATGGTGCAGTTCTTCGTCCATGAACTGCAGACGCCTGTCTGGATGCGCGCGCTTTCACCCAAAGATCCCAATGCCATGTTCAGCGTGCGGCCGGATCACCAGTGGAACGGCGCCTATACCGCCTGGCCGGCGCTGGCCGCGGCGGGGCTGTATCGCATCAAACGTGGCGAACTCGCCTTCCCCTGGCTCAAAGGCATCGCCCGGTCCGCCAACCAGGGTCCGTTCGCCCAATGCCATTTCGTCGAGAGCGCCATGCCGCCGGATTCGGGCGGCGCCCTGAAAGCCTATTATGAATGGCCCTATGGCGCGGATTGGGCCTGCTCCTCCAGCGGCAGTTATATCACCGCCATCATCGAAGGCATTTTCGGCGTAAGCGCTGATGCCTATGCGGGTATCACTGCACGGCCGCAATTCTGCGGCTTTGATGCGAAAGCCGAGTTGCATTATCTCAGATATCAAAATGAATACTACCAGGCTTCCATAAACGGTTTAACTAAAACAAAGTGACGCTACCATGAAGCGAATTATTTACTACACCATCCCAGATATCAAAACAAATACCACCATGCAACCATAAACGGTTTGACTAAAATAAAGTGACGCTGCCATGAAGCGAATTATATACTGCACCATGCTTTTTTCCATATTACTCATAATGGTGAGTTGTACCATGGAAACTAAAAAGGGCGCAGCGGTGTTCGACGAGTTCCTTGACACCCTGCGCAATACGCCGGAGCCGGATCAAAGAGTTGACTTGGCGGAGGCCTTTTACCAAAAACTGAAAACGATGCCCTATCCGCTCTTTGCGGATGATTCCACCTACATCCTTTTCTACAAAGGCAAAGTCGACTCGGCCGGCATTCTCGGCGATATGAATAATTGGTCCGAGACGGCCTGGATGGAGCGCATCGCCGGCACCGATCTCTTCTACCTGCGTGGACACGCGCCAAATGATGCGCGCATCGAGTATTGGCTGATGTTCGGGGCGAACACTCTGTGGTCCATCGATCCGCTCAATCCGCGCAAGTCGCTCAACGGATTTGGCGAAATCTCCGAGCTGGCCATGCCCGGCTATCAGCAGCATCCCTATTTCGCAGATTATCTTTCAGGGCGGAAGGGGAGCAGCGACGGCCTCCGGGTCCATGAAATCGATTCCAAATGCCTGGGCTACCACCACACCATCCATGTCTATTTGCCGCCGGGGTACAACCCTGAAGAAAAATACCCGGTTCTCTACCTGCAGGATGGCATCGACTATGTCGAGTTCGCCCAGGTGCCGCATACCATGGATCAGCTCATTCGCGATCGCAAAATTCAACCCATGCTGGTCGTCTTTGTCACGCCGCCGAACCGCTTCAAGGCTGATTTCCCCAACCGCATGTCCGAGTATGGCCTGAACGATGACTATGTGAAATTTTTCGCGGATGAGTTGGTGCCGTTTATCGACCGGACTTACAGCACGATTGCTGATGCCAGGTCGAGACTCGTGGCAGGTGATTCCTTTGGCGGATTAATTTCGGCCTACATTCCCTTTGCGCGGCCCGAGGTATTCGCCAATGGCTACAGTCAATCCGGCTACCTCTCGTTCAATCAAGACAAACTCATCAACCTCTACCGGGCGTCGGAGAAAAAAGATCTCCGGCTCTACGTCGATGTCGGCATCTATGAGGAGCGTGTTGGTGCAAGTTTTTTGCCGGCGGATGAAACCAATTTTCTGGCGGCGAATCGCCGTTTCGTTCCGGTGCTGCAGGAGCGGGACTACGATTTCGTCTATCGCGAATATCCGGAAGGACATACCTGGGGCAACTGGCGGCGGCACCTCATCGATGCGCTGATGTGGTTTTTTCCAGGGGAGAATTGAAGGAACTAATTTATGCGTATCGGTATAGATTTTGGCGGCACCAATATAAAAATGGGGCTGTTCGCTGAAGACGGCACTGCGGACAAATTTGCCAGCGTCGCTGTCGCCGACCTTGCCGCCAGCGGTGATCTGTTGAACGCGTTTCTTGATAGTGCGGCAAAATTCGCCGCTGGCGTTCAATTACGCAGCGGCGGCCTGGCCATGAAGGGGGTCGTGGATCGCGTAAACGGAACCCTCATCAATGATATGGGTATCGCCAACGTTTTCGCCGGCGTTAATGTGCGCAGCTGCTTCGCTGAGCGGCTCGGTGTACCGTTTTTCTTCGAAAATGACGCGCGCGCTTATGCGGTGGGTGAATGGAAATTCGGCGCTGGCAAAGCATTCAACTCGGTGATCGTCATGACCCTCGGCACGGGGGTCGGTTGCGGCGTGATCATGGACGGCCGCTTGTTGGTCTCGGAGAGCCCCACCACCGGATTACTGGGTGGACACATCAGCATCGACCGCAACGGTCCTGTATGCCCCTGCGGTCTGCGCGGCTGTCTGGAGCTGTACTGTTCTGCTGCCCAGTTTGAAAAACAAGTGCTCTCCGCCTTCCCGGAGCTTGAGTCAGAGGCTCTCCCCCTCAAGGCTTTTTTTGACAGAGCAGCGGCACAGCCTGCTTATGGTTTGTTGTTGCAGGAATTTCAGGAGAATTTATCCATCGGCATCGTCAATGTCATGAATGCCTATGGCATCAATAATTTTATACTCGGTGGCGGTCTGATGAAAAGTCATCACGTCATTCTGCCGCAATTAGTGAACCTGGTCAAACAGCACGCGTGGCTGGTGCCAGGCGTCGAGGTGCGCATCCTGCCCGCCCAGCTGGAAGACCAGGCTGCATGCATTGGCGCGGCTTTTTTGGATATATAGAAGTAAAGGAATTATGATGAAGAGCAAGAAAGATCAGGCAGAAAATCCCTTTCGGGCGCCGCTGCCTGAGGGTAGCAGCGTTTATGCTAAAGGACTCTATGATGCCCTGCCCGCCTTTCCCATTGAGGAGGGAACCATCGGCACGGGATTCAACGTCTTATGCGATCATATTTTGGCTGCTGTGCCCGGGGGACTCCGGGTTTTGGCCATAGATGGTTATCCGGGGGTGGACTGGCCGGCTTTTGCAGACACTCTGCGCAGCCAACTGGAAAATCACGCTATCGAATTCGAAATTGTCGATTTCGCAACATGTCGCTGTAATCCTGTTAGCTTGGGTAAGGCGCTCGAACCATTTTCAGGTGGAGGCGATCGCATCTTCGGGACGCACTTTCCGTTTGGCCCGGAGGTATTTTTCGATGCCGAAAAAGTCGCGAGAATGCGGATAGACGCCGCCATCCACCGCAGCAGACAAGCCGGAAAAGTGACGATCATCGCCGGCACCGGCGCTTCACTGATCGAACTCTGGGATGAACTCTGGTATATCGACATCCCCAAGGATGTCATCCAGCAGCGCTTCCGAGATGGCAGGACGCAAAACATCGGGCATGCTGCAGCTGATTTCGAAGAATTTTATAAACGATGCTACTTTATTGAATGGCCTGCTTTCAATCGCCTGAAACGAAATGTATTACCTCTTATCGACTTGTTCATCGATGGCCAAAACACAATCGAGCCCGCCTCCATGAGCGGCGCCGCCTTCCGCCAGGCCCTGCAGCAACTGACACGCGCCCCATTTCGCGCCAGACCCTGGTTTTTCCCCGGTCCCTGGGGCGGACAGTACATGAAATGGCATATGGATCTGGAAAAGGAACAGCCCAATTATGCCTGGTCATTTGAGCTCATCGTGCCGGAAAACGGCATCATCTTCAGAAGCGGCGAGCGCTTTCTCGAATGCTCTTTCGATTTTGCCATGTTCATGGACTACACCGCCATTCTCGGAGAAGAGGCGGGGCGGCAGTTCAAATATGAGTGGCCCATTCGGCTTGATTATCTCGACACTATTGATGGGGGCAATCTTTCGGTGCAGGTGCATCCACGCCCCCGGTATATCAAAAAGGAGTTCGGCGAGACCTATACGCAGGATGAATGCTATTATATCGTCAACGCCAAACCGGAATCGCGCGTTTTTCTCGGCCTCCATGAAGATGTCAATCTCGACCAATTCAAAATGGAGTTGCAGAAATCAGCCGGGGAGGAGAAGGCGCTGGATGTGAGCCGCTACATCCACAGCGAACCCGCGGCACCGCACGATCTCTTCTGCATCCCCAACGGCACGGTGCACTGCAGCGGCCAGGGAAACCTGGTCCTGGAAATCAGCGCCACACCCTATATCTTTACCTTTAAAATTTATGATTATCTGCGCAGAGATTTGCAGGGCAAGTTGCGGCCCATCAATATCGAGCGCGGCTTCGCCAACATCCGGCCTGAACGGAAGGGCAGCTGGGTGCGGGAAAATCTCATCGCCCGGCCCCGGTTGATCAACTCCGGACGGGATTGGGAACTCTACGAGCTTTACAACAAACCTTTCACCTTTTACACGATTGTTCGCCTTGAATTTTCCAGCCGCTATGTCCTGCATACCGGGGGCAGGGGCTACGCCGCCAATCTGGTGCGGGGTGAAAAAATCGATGTGATTTCCGCACCGGATCGGCGCACGCGACTCGCCTATCTGGAGAGCATGGTCATTCCCGCGGCGGCGGAAAAAGTCACCCTGGTCAACCAGGGAGAGCAAAAATGCAAACTGATACTGGTTTACGTCAAGCCGGGGATCGGCGTGTCGATGCCGGTGAACAATCCGAATGATTGAAAAGGAAGAACATGGATATCAAGGAAATACTGGTCCTGCACCACAGTCACCTGGATGTTGGCTACACCCATTCCCAGCCGATCGTCTGGGAACTGCAGCGCGAGTTCATCGATCACGCCCTGGATCTCCTGGATGAGACAGCGGACTGGGATGGCAAATCCGCCCCCAAATGGACCATCGAGGCCACGGCGCAGATATTAAAGTGGCTGGAGACCGCGGATCACAAGCAAATAGATCGCCTCAAATATTATATTGCGCAGCAGCGCTTGGGTCTTTCCGGTCTGGAGTTCAATACCACGCCCCTGTGCACGGCTGAACAACTCGTAAAGCAGCTCAAACCAGTTAAACGGCTGCGCAACCTGCTTGACGTCGAGATCAAAACGGTCAACCAGCATGATGTGAACGGCATCCCATGGACGGCGGTGGATCTCTTGAGTTCGGCAGGCATCGAACTGTTGATTATGGCGATAAATCTGCATCTTGGCGGTCCTGCCGAAAAGCGGCCTTCTGTCTTTCGCTGGAAGGGAGCGTCCGGGGCGGAACTATATGTCATGAATGGCGCCCATTATACCATGTTCGATCAGCTCCTCTATACCTGGGAAAACAGCATTCAGGCCATGCAGGAAGGATTGAACACTTATCTTGAGCATTTGGCCAAAATGGATTATCGCCACGATTTCATCTACCTGACCACGGCAGCTGCGCCGGTTTGCTGGGACAATTCGCCCCCCAGCATGGATGTCGCGCGGCTGATTCGCACCTGGAACGAACGCGGACTGCAGCCGGGCATCCGTTTCATTACCACCAACGAACTGCTGCAAAAGATTAAAAGCCTGCCTCCCGGGCAGATCGAAACGCATAGCGGTGACTGGACCGATTTCTGGAATTTCGGTTGCGCCAGCACCGCGGAGCCGACCAAGGTCAATTTGCACGCCAAGCATAAGCTCTATAAAGCAGATCTTCTCCATGCCTTTTCCCCGGATAGTAAAAAATACTATCATGATTTGGCAGAAAAAACCTGGCGCCATCTCAATCTTTTCGATGAACATACCTGGGGTTCTTTCAATTCAATGGACCCCGATAATATCTTCTCCAAAGCGCAGTTCAATATTAAAGACCACAGCGCCTATGCCGCCCATGAATTGGCAGAATATCTTCTGGTGGATCAGCTCGAGGCGATAACCGCCAATGCAAAATCAGCGGATGAGCAGGAGGGGGCCCTCATACTGAACCTGAGCGGCGCAGCGAGAAAGGAATACATCCGTATTCCCGATGCCTGGCAGGCTGAAGGAAAGCGTCTGCGCACCGCCAGGTTCGGCTGGGACGCGCGCTGCAATCAACCAGCCCATGCACCCTGGTACGGTCCTGTGGAGGTACCCCCTTATTCTTTCCAGTTCATTCCGTTTTCAGATATCGCCCAGGCAGAACCTTCATCCAGCCTGCAGCACGGCGAAATCACTGCGGAAACTTCAGCGCGGCGGCTGAATACGCTCGAAAAGACGCGCGAAACCCACACCACACAGTTCATTGAATCAGAATTTTACCGTCTTGAATTCGATCCTGATAACAACCGCATCTTGCGGGTGTACGACAAGATGCATCAACGCGATTTGCTCGACAGTAACGGTGACTACACGTTCTTTCAACCGGTCCGCGAACGAACGGATCCGCTCTTCCGCGAGGACCGACGCGCCTATTACAGCCGCGAATTGGAGAAGGAACAATATGATATCTCCTGCTGGAACAGCGATTGGCGACGCATTCTCGAAACGGCGACGCATCCGCAGGGTTACGAGATTGAAACCAGCGCGCAAGGAATCAGCCTGACCCTGGCCTTTGCCTTTCCCGGCATCAAGGATTTCAAACAAAAAATTCTTTTGCACGCTTTGCAGCCACTTATTTCTCTTTCAGCAAGTTTCAATAAAGAAGATATCAGGACACCCGAATCTCTCTATTTCGTCTTTCCCTTGCAGCTGCAGCCAGCGTGGCGCTGCCATTTCGACACAGCGGGTTCTACCGTGGAACTTGATGTCGAGCAGCTCAAAAACACCAGCAAAGATTGGCTCACAGTAGAATCCTATGTAGCAGTCCATGATGAAGACTATGGCGCAGCGCTGTTTTGTCCGGATGCCCCCATGGTCCAGGTTGGAGATTTCAATTTTGGCAAGAGAAGCCAGAAAATCATCCGCTCAGAGCACCCATTGCTTCTGGCATGGCCGATGAATAATTACTGGGACACCAATTTCCGCCCGTCTCAGCCCGGCTTCATCGAATTGACTTATTACCTCACCACGTTTGCGCAGTTCGATCCGGCCAGGATCAGAAAATCCGCCATGGCGGAAAAGATAGGCCTTGAAGTGCATCCCGCCATTGCCTTGCCACAGCAAAGACAGGGCACTTTTATTGAGGTGGATCATGATTCCATAGAGGTGCTCCATGTCCGGAGGGCAGAACAGGAACAAGCTATTCTCATTCGTTTGATTAATCAGGCTGCAACGGATGTTGCCGTTCACCTGGTACTGCCGCGAAATCAGGTGCAAAAAGCGGAGCGTGTCACTGTTCTGGAAGAAAATCTTGAAGATTTGCAGGTAATTGAGGATGGAATATCCCTGACGATGCGGGGCCGAAGCATTGAAAGCGTCAAGATATATGTCAGTTAATCTGTTCTATACATGAACCGCCTCGGCGCGCCAGGCGGCTTATGAATGGAACAGGCCAAATTGCAATGCATTGCGTGTAGTGCTACTGTATGATATTTTGCGCACTCACAAATGCCATTTCGTTACCGGTTGTCCGCCTTATGGCTGCACAGTCGCTGATTTTTGGCGCTGCACCCATTTGCGCGGCAGTTGCGAGCGAGGGACTGCCGCGGATATATCTTGAACCACAGTTATTCAAGTAATTTGTTCTGAAGCGGAAGCGAAATGCCTGGTTGTTATTTTTTTCGCATCATTTTTTTGTAATTTTTTACCATCTTGCCAAACGACTTGTCGCGTTTTCGTTTATCCAGGGAGGACATCTCATAGAAGGCGGATTCTTTCTGCAGCTTGAGAAAGTTATTATATCGCTCTGATTCTATGGTTCCCTGGGCGACCGCCTCTTTCACCGCACATCCGTCTTCATGCGTATGGGTGCAATCTTTAAAGCGGCACTGGCTGCTGCAGGCCACGATTTCATCGAACGTCTCTTCCAACCCAGCATCAACACCATAGTTGCCGAGCTCTCGCATACCCGGGGTATCGATGAAGATGCTGCCGGACTCGATACGGATGAGCTGCCTGCGCGTGGTTGTATGTCTGCCCCTGTTGTCTTTTTCGCGGACCTCATTCACATCGAAGCGCCGCTCGCCCAGCAGATTATTCAGCAACGTGGTTTTGCCAACTCCCGAGGATCCCAGGAGACAATAGGTTTTCTCCGCTTCGAGTTCTTTTATTAATATCGAAATGCCATCGTCCGTCACGTTGCTGATGGGCAGAAACAGGTATTTTTGCTGGAACCGGTTGAGCTGCTCTTTGATTTGGGCCAGTTCTTCCGCACTGATTAAATCCGTTTTGCTTAAAACTACCATGGGCTGGATCGCGCTTTCATGGACCATGACGAAATAGCGTTCCAGCCGATTCATATTGAAATTGGCATCAGCGGACTGCATGATCAGCGCATAATCGAGGTTGGCCGCAATTAATTGAAATTCAGTCGCTTTGCCTGGGTCTTTGCGCTTTAATAAGGATTTTCGCGGTAAAAGATGATGAATGATGGCCAGCGTATCGTTGTCAAAGCACTGTACGCCAACCCAATCTCCTACGGTCGGATACTCGAGACTGCTTTCAATATTGAATAGATATTTTCCCGATAATTCCGCCATCATTTCATGCCGGCCGTCACTGACCTTATAATTATTCCGGTTCACCTCGACGACTCGCGCAACGCTTATATTTGCATCTCTGTATTTCTGATGTGCCGCCTCAAACCAATCATCGTAACCCAATTGCTTCAGCGATGCAGAGATCTGATTTTTCTGCACGCCGGCTGGCTCGGCGTCAGAATTTGAATTTATTTCGTGTTGCGGGTCGGACATGGTACTCTCCCTGCGGTTTGGTGGCCATAGCAAAGGCGATCATGCATCTATTCAACCCCATATAATAGGAATTCATTGTGCACGAAACAACTTTTTTTTTGCAGTCACTACTGCGCGAGTCACGCTGAGAGGAAGGTTGGTAACAGTTTACGCTGATCAATGAAAAAAAAGAAAGCATTGAGTTGTTCGTACTCCTTTGACTCTTCTCACATCACCTTGAAAAAACCTTTTGAATTCTAAATGAATTATGATACATTTCATCACGACAATTTTGACCCAGCGAACCTTTGGGAGTTGATATGTGGATCATTAAATGGATTTTCATGGCTATTCTGATCCTCTTCGTCATCGGATTTGCCATGCAGAACACGGCGCAGATCGTTTCCATTTCGTTTTTTAACTATCGCAGCCAGGAGCTGCCTGTCTGGATGCTCATGTATATTTCCTTTGGCGTCGGTGTTTTGTTCTGGCTGATCGTTACCATGCTGCAAAATACAGCAGGCCGCGCTGAAAAGCTCCTGCTGGAAAAAGAACTTGCAAAGGTACGCCAGGAACTGGATCGATTGCGCAATCTTTCTGTGGAAGAATCCATCGCCGCACTCGGCATTATCACTTCCGCCTCTCAAAAGAGTGAGGGATAGATCATGCAAGAAACACTTATTCTCGCAATCGTTGGCATTTTGGCTGCGGTTGTTTTCGCCATGCTGATCCACAATTCCCGGAAAGAAAATATAAAGGCTTTCCCCGGCCAGGATCTCTATTACGCCGGACTCAGCGCCTTCGTGTCCGGCGATCTCGAGAAGGCGCTAAAAAAATTCTATGCCACCATCCAGCAGAATACAGAAAACATCGATGCGTATATAAAAATTGGCGATATTCTGCGCACCATGGGCACAGCAGAACGAGCCGCCAAAGTTCATCGCGATCTTCTCATCCGGCAAAATCTCACAAATGACCAAAAGATCTCGATCTACCATGCCCTCGCCGAAGATTACAAGGCAAATAAGAAATACACCCTTGCACTCGAAGCCCTGGATAAATTGGCGGCATTGGATGAAAGAGATTCATGGGCCGCTCATTTTCGCATCTCACTCTATGAAGCCACCAACGATTGGGTGAATGCCACTGCCGCGGTCGAGAATCATCCCACCCTCACCAGAGAAGAACAACTGCACCGCACCGCCCTTTATTTGACCGCTCAAGGATTGGAACTGGCCAAGGATGGCAAGGAACACGATGCCCGGCTGCGTTTCCGCGAAGCAATGAAGGCTTCGCCAAGCTACTTGCCACCTTATCTCGAATTGGTAGATAGCTACATGCGCGACGGCCGCCCTAAAGCGGCCTTGACAATCCTGCGCCAGATCGTGACTTTTACAACGCCATTTCCCGAATTGATTTTTGGCCGTCTCAAGCAGGTTCTTTTTGAGCTCGGCCTCTATGGAGACCTGGAAAAATATTATCAGGAATTTCTGGAATCGCCTTCAACCCTCGTTGAAGCTTACCTCGGACTCGCCGAGTTGTATGTGAAAAAGGGCGAGATGGACAAGGCCGTGGAAGCCTGCAAATCAGCTCTGTCCCATCAACCGGAACGTCTCGATGCGCATCTGATGCTGGCGCAGCTTTTTCTCAAATTGGGACAGAATGACAAATCCAGTGAAAACCTGGTACAAATAAACGGACAATTACTCGCCCGGCAAAATAATTTCAAATGCAATTCCTGCGGACATCGCATGGAACGCTATTTTTATCGCTGCCCGCAGTGTCAAACCTGGGATTCAGCCCAGAGGGGATGAGCATGACAAAACGGCTTTGCCTTTTTTTGTTTGTTCTTGCATCCGTGAGGGCTGGTTTCAGCCAGACACCCCTGTCCGCTTTGGAACGCGCCTGGGTCGAAGATCGCTTTGAGGAAATCGTGCGCTTGCTGCCCGCAGCAGAAAAAGCCCATCCCAACCATCCGACTGTACTTTTTTTCAGGGCTCTGGTTTCAGAAGATGCGGAAAGGGCGTTTACATATTATAAACAGGTTCTTGAACCCAAGGATGATTCCAAATACGCAGAAACCGCACTCCTGAAAATGGCGCAGTATCACTATGCCCATGAACGCTATACCACCGCCCGCAAAACTTATCAACTCCTGCAAAAACGGTATCCCCGTTCCAGATGGGTGGATGACAGCATCTATCTCATAGGGCAAAGCTATTTAGCAGAGGGCAAGAGCGATTCCGCTCGTATCACCTGGCGGAATTTGATCAAGGCTTATCCAGGCTCACTGTATGCAGATCTGGCGGTGGCTGATCTGGAACAGACACCTGATAGAGCGGCGCAAATCAACGCACACGTGCCGGACAAACTCCCCGAGAAACAGAGCAAGTCCTATTATGCGATTCAGGTGGGCGCTTTCAGTCAGGTCAACAATGCCAAAACGATTCTGGCGGGACTGGAAAAAGTGGGATATAATGGGCAGATCGTCGAAAAAAAAGTAGGCAGCCGTATTTTTTGGGCTGTGTGGATTGGCCGGTTCACGGATCGCGCAGCGGCGGAGGAGTACGCAAAGCGATTCATCCTCAAAATGACCAAAGAGTATCAAATCGTAAAAAGTGAGTAGCTCATGAAAAAGAGTATCCTCGACGCAGCCAGGGAAGGCGTGATCCTTTTCGATGGCGGCATCGGCACGGAGCTGCAGGCACTCGGCCTGCCTATCGGGCAAGCGCCCGAAGGATGGAATCTGCAACATCCTGATCGTGTCGCACAGGTGCATCAAGCCTATGTGAATGCAGGTGCACACGTGCTCACCACCAATACCTTCGGCGGCAGTCCGCATAAACTCACATCCGCAAAAATCGTAGAGGACGCCGGTTTGATAAATCGTCGCGCTGCCGAGATCGCCCGTAAGTGTGCGGGAGAAAAAGTATGGGTTGCCGGCTCTATGGGACCCTCAGGCGCCATGCTGATGATGGAAGAAGTCAGCGAAGAGGAACTCTTCCAGGGTTTTCTCATCCAGGCCGAAAACCTGGTCCGCGGCGGCGCGGACTGCATCATCATCGAAACGATGTCAGATCTGCAGGAAGCACTGATCGCTCTGCGCGCCGCCAAGCAGGTGTGCGGCGTACCGGTCATCGCTTCCCTGACCTTTGCAGCAGGCCAGCGCGGCTATCGCACCATGATGGGGGTTGATACGACGGCAGCTGTTCCTGCGTTATCACAAGCGGGCGCCGATGTCCTTGGCTGCAATTGCGGTACTGGGGCGGAGGATGCCATCGAAATCATCAAAGAGATGCGAAAGCAGACAAACTTGCCGTTGCTGGCTGAGCCCAATGCGGGACTGCCTCAGTATGTGGATGGGCGAACGGTCTATAAGGAATCACCGGAAATAATGGCGGGCAAAATTCCGGCTCTGATCGCCGCGGGCGCAAATTTTATTGGTGGCTGCTGTGGAACGACGCCAGCGCACATTGCTGCGTTTCAAGCCTGTTTGTAAGGGAGGATGCGATGCTTAAGAAAATTCTGGTATTGATCGAAGCCGGGGAGGACACAGCATTGTTGCTGCAGCACGCGCTGCAGATGGCTCTGGATAATCATGCCGCACTGCAACTAGTCCCGCTGTGCCAGAAAAAAGAAACCGCCGCCGGACAAAAGCGTTTGCAGAAAATATTACGCGACAGTGCCAGACAGTGCCAGGAGAAAACCATCGCTTATGAGATCGTCTCTTCGTCGGGACTGACATTTGCGGAGTCTTTACCCCTGGCGCATGGCGCTGATCTGGTCATGCTCGCCATGGCTCCACGGCAGCTTAAAGTCAGGCAAGAACGGCATCTGGTCCGTTTGCTGATCCAGAGCGGTGCACCGATTTTTCTGGCTCGGCAGGAAACATCCGCTGCAAAACCTGTGCTGGTGGCCTGGAGCGGCGCCGGCGGCATTGGCAGAACATTGAGGCAACATTTGCATCTGCTGCAGCGTATGAAAGCGCAATATCTTCTTTTTCATCAGAATGAAGATCCGGGAAAAGCACAAGGCATGCTCGATCCCGCGGCTGCCTTGGTGCAGGCACATGGTGCAACCGTTGAAACCCTGGCATTGTCCGGTGCATGCGAAGCGCTGATCGCAGAGATAGAAAAAACGATCCATCCGCACCACATCGTCATGTCTACGAATCCGAAAAAGCTCCATGAAAAAGAGCAGTTGAGCAAGAGATGCCGCGCGATCTTGCAAAAAACGAGCAGTTCGATATTTATTTCGCTTTAAACAGGTAAGGGCATTACAAGCATATGATGGAAATTTTAAAAGATACCGTTCTCGCATGCGATTTAACAAAAGAAGAGCTAATGATGCTGTCAGGGATTGCCTGCGAACAATCTTTTTTTAAGAATGAACTGATTTTCAACGAAAAGGAAGCCGTGGATTCGATATATCTGCTGCTCGAGGGCCGCGTCCAGATCGAGAGGAAGAATAATTTGTCAAATCCGTTTTATAACCGGCAGCTGCTGGTCCTCAAAGCTGGTCAGGTTTTTGGCGAGATGGCCTTTATTGAAAAAGGATTACGTTCAGCAAGCGCCCGGGCCAAGAGTCATGTTCGCGTCATCACCTTTTCATCCCTCAAGCTTGAACAACTTATGCTCGAAACCCCCCTCTTGGGCTACAAAATCATGACCAATTTTGCCCGCATTCTCAGCCAGCGCCTCCGGCGCATGAATGATCAATGGCTGAGCAAATCCCGGCAAAACAGCCAGATTTGTGAGTATTGACCAGTATGAAGGATGAAAAAGAACGGCCAACGCACAAGAAGGAGCTGTTGCGCTTACGCATTGAATAATTAATTATTTATTCGCTTGACATTTTACGAAAGATTTTGTTAATTTTAGCTATACTAATTCGACGATGTGTTGTGACTGGGATAAAGGGAGAACTTGGTGGCATGAAAATCCAAATCGGGCATCCTATTACTTCTTATCTTGATGCGATCAACCAACTGTTAGCCGCACAAGGAGAAGATTTTCAAACCATAGGCGCCACCTCATTAACAGATGTATCCGCCAATATAGAAAAAGAATCAGCCGAAGTATCGGTCATTGATGCCGTTTTACTGCATGATCAACCGCAAAACAGAATAGAAAAACTTGTAAACAACGCACCATATCACCCCCTTATCATTCTTTTGGATGAAACCGAAAGTCAACTGACTTTTGAATTGCAGAGTCAGAAGAATGTTACGCTGCTCTTCAAGACAAAGGGTTATCTGAGCAGTCTGGCGGATGCCATCCGCGACAGCCATTCCAGACGGGTACCCAAGCCGGCTAAAACCCCGGCGCAACCAGCATCCACCAGCAAAATACCTTCCTTGCCTGGTGAAGGCTATTTTATCTGTGATCGCCGCGGACGTTTCCTCTCCGCCAATAAAAGCCTGCAGAGCCTGACCCGATATTCCGAAGACGAAATACTTGAATTATCCCTGTCCGACCTTTTAAATAAAGCGGAAGAACAGATCTTTTTTCAACGCGTCTTTGATGAAAACGAATCCGCCTCCACTTCGTCGATTCCCATGCACCTGATCGACAAGATCGGCAACAGCCATCCGGTGTTTCTGAATATCACCATGCTTCATGATGAATCACGAGAGCAGCGCATTATCGGTTTTCGCGGGGCCGTGGTGGCGCGCACGGGCGCTTCGAGTGAAGAAATGCGCCCAACAGGGCCCATAGACCAGAATATCATGGTTCAGCATTTGCTGGACCTGGTGCAAATGAGTTATACAGAGCCCATTAATGTACTCCTGAAGCGTATTGGCGAAGTGGTCTGTCAGGTTTTCGGGTTCACCCGTTCAACGGTGGCGCTCCTCGATCGCCGAAAAAA
This sequence comes from Candidatus Zhuqueibacterota bacterium, assembly GCA_963169875.1. GTDB lineage: Bacteria > Zhuqueibacterota > Zhuqueibacteria > Residuimicrobiales > Residuimicrobiaceae > UBA2214. The sequence continues at coordinate 33,017 of CAUJEL010000157.1, read as the reverse complement.
GACCTATGTAAAACATGCCTTGGTCGGTTACAACGAGTCTGCCGCAAACGCCGAAGGACGGCCCCTTGATGTGCCCCAGGATGTCGTGGATCGTCTGTTCATCGACAAAAACCCCGTGAAAATCATCTATTACAACCAGGAACTCGTCTCCTCGGAAGCGCTGCACAATCCACAGTCGACCGCCCTGCAGCAGTTCAACAATACCCAGGAAACCCAGTGGCACCCGCGCGATCTGGTGCTGCTCCGCCTGGCGGACCACAACGGCAGCCAATTTGGCTTTGTCTCCATCGACGAGCCTCTGGACGATATGACGCCGACCAGCACGACCTTTTATAATCTGGAATTGTTCAGCTTGCTGGTCTCCATGGTCATTGAGAATTATTACCGCTACTCAACGCTGGACCGGCGCAATCGTCGCCTCAAACAGGTCATGGTTAACAGCAATATTTTCAAGCTTTATCTCAGCTTGAGCGAACTGTTGCGCGAGGTGGTCTGGTCCGTGAAATTTTCACTCGAATTTAACCTCGTCTCGCTGGTGCTCATCAGCAAAAAAACCGGACAACTGGAAACCAAGGCGGTCGCCTGCGATGACAAGATCAAACTGTCGCAGATCAGCGAATTGGCGTATGATCTGAAAGATTTCAGCATGCTGCTGCGCGATGAATACCGCCGCGGCAAATCGTTCTTGATCAGCACCGAAGAACCTGTTCTCCGACATTTCAAACAGATTTATTATGGCAATCTCACCAACGGACATTATCATGACGGATGGCCGCGATACGCCCTGCTCATGGTGCCCATCAAATCCAGAGAAGGCAAAATCATCGGATTTATCATGGTCGATGATCCCAGCGATGGAAGAATGCCCACCACGGAAAGTGTCAGCATCCTGGAAATACTCGCCAATCAGGTCGCCATCGCCATCGATAATCGCATGCTCTATATTCAAGGCAAAGAAGCACCACAATCACCTTCCCCTGTAGAAGTGCCTGAAAGCAAACCGGAGGAATCCAAAGAGATTGAAGAAACTGCCACTGGTTTGCGGAGATTGGTCGATAGATTCTTACGTTGAGGTACCATAAAAATTGTTGTCTATCCACACCGTGATCCCAATGCATCTTTTGCCGGGGCACGGTTTTTTTTTGATGGGTGTGCGCTTTGATGTCAATCAGCAGAAGAGATTTTATTAAAGACCATGCAGCGCTGGCTGTTGGGGCGACCTTGACGCCGCTGGCGCTGCAAGATCTGTTCGCGGCTCCTGCATTGACCGCAAGGGTGGTGCAAGCCAACTTGCCATCCGCAAAGAGCGGCGCTGAAGCAGATCACGTCCTGCGTGCGCTCGATCGGGGTATGGAAGCTCTGCTGCAAATGCCAGGCAAAGAGGCATGGGCGGAGATTGTATCCCCGCGGGATATCGTGGGACTCAAAGTCAGCTGTCTCGCCGGTAAATATTTTTCCACACATAGCTCTCTCGTACAAGCCATTATAACCCGGTTAGTATCCATTGGACTCAAACCCGGCCAAATCATCATCTGGGACCGGCTCAACATGGATTTACAAGGGGCTGGCTTTACGCTGAATCAGAATCCACAACAGGCGCTCTGCTACGGCAATGATGCGGCGGGCTACAGCCAGGCGCTCTATGAATACCAATCAGCCTGCAGCAGATTGTCGCGCATCGTGACGGATCATTGCACTGCCATCATCAACCTCCCGGTCCTAAAAGACCACGGCATCGTCGGCATCAGCGCCGGATTGAAAAACTTTTTCGGCGCCATCGATAATCCCAATAAATATCACGATTCCTGTGGCGATCCCTATGTCGCGGATGTCAATATGATCCCCGCTCTGCGCAGTAAAGTCCGCTTGACGATCTGCGATGCCATCACCGCGCAGTATGAAGGCGGACCTCCCTTTATGCGACAGTGGAACTGGCCCATGCGTTCCTTGTTACTTGCAAAAGACATGGTCGCCCTCGACCGGATTTGTTGGACCATCATAGAAAACAAACGCAGTGAGAACAATTTGCCAACCCTCAGGGATGCAGGACGATATCCTTCCTATATTCATACCGCCGCCTTGCGCGGATTGGGCACGGATGATTTGCAGAAAATAGAGGTCATTGACGTATGAGCGCAAGCGTCCTGTATGATCGCCGTGAGTTCATGACCTGTGCGGCAGGCGGCTTGTGTTTTCTGATGGCAGCCCCCGCACGGACAAAGGCTGTCCATTCGGCCATGAAAACCGATCAACTGGTTGAGGCGCGCTATTATGAAAAATTGCCCAACCGCAAAATAAAATGCCTGCTCTGCCCGCGAACCTGCGTGATCGACGATCTCGAACGAGGCTACTGCGGTGTCCGGGAGAACCGTGATGGCATCTATTATACACTGGTATACGGCAAACCCTGTACCTTGCATATCGATCCCATTGAGAAGAAACCGCTCTTCCATTTCCTGCCGGGCAGCGAAGCATTGTCAATTGCTACAGCCGGATGTAATGTGTTTTGTAAATTTTGCCAGAATTGGGAGATTTCCCAATCGCGTCCCGAACAGCTGCCTTCACTGGATTTAGCCCCTGCAAAGCTGGTTGCACTCACCCGTGAAAAAAAGTGCCCTGTCATTGCATTTACGTACAATGAACCCGTTGTTTTTACTGAATACATGTACGACATCGCGGAGAAAGCCAGGGGCGTTGGCGTTCACACCGCCATGATTTCCAACGGTTATATCCAGGCAAAACCACTCAAGGATTTATGCCGGGTCTTGAGCGCGGTCAAGATCGATCTCAAAGCCTTCAGCGAACGCTTCTACAAAGAACTGGTCTCCGGGCAGCTTCAACCTGTACTGGATTCCCTGATCCTCCTGAAGCAGGAGAAAATCTGGTTTGAAATTGTTTATCTCGTCATTCCCGGCCAAAATGATGATCCACACGAATTGAGCAGTTTGTGCAAATGGATCTATAAAGAGCTGGGCCCCGGCGTTCCGCTGCACTTTACGCGCTTCTACCCGCAGTACCGGCTGACCAATGTTCCGGCCACGCCTTTGCAAACGCTGCAAAAAGCCCGCCAGATAGCACAGGATGCGGGGTTACAATTTGTCTACTCAGGCAACGTTCCCGGTGATCCAGGAGAGAACACTTATTGCAGCAAGTGCTCCGAGTTATTGATCAAAAGAATGGGGTATGCCATTGCAGAAAACAGAATCAAAACCGGACAATGCCCAAAATGCCGCACACCAATACCTGGCGTTTGGAAATAAATAATCCCAAGCTCTGATGAAGGCGAAACCATGAGCATACATCTATCAAAATGGGGGGCGATTCTATTCCTGCTGAGTCTGCAATCGTCCGTCACAGCGCAACTCAAGGAAGATGTCCGCAAACCTGTGGTTGCCGGGCAGTTTTATGAGGCGGATGCACAAAAACTGTGCCAGGACGTACGACGTTACCTTGCTAACGCAAAAATCTGCTCCGAAAAAGGCCGGTTGATCGGCCTCAGCGTACCGCATGCCGGCTATGTCTATTCCGCAGCCGTTGCTGCCGAAGGATATAAACAAATTCAGGAAAATGAGTTTGATGTGGTGGTCGTCATGGCGCCAAGCCACCGCGCCTATTTCAAGGGCGGATCGATTTATCCGGGAAGCGCCTATGAGACCCCATTGGGGCAGGTAAAAATCAATAAGACCATCTCAGATGCGCTGCTTAAAGAAAGTGCCTGGTTTGTCAAGTCCTATGAGGGGCATGGCCCTGAACACGCCGTGGAAGTCCAACTTCCCTTTATACAGACCGTCCTGCCCAAGGCAGAAATTGTGCCCATTGTGATCGGCGCATTTGATTGGACGATGTGCGAAAAAATGGGCAAGGCCCTGGCTAAAGCCATTCAGGGATATCGGGTACTTTTGGTTGCCAGTACGGATCTTTATCATGGAAATTCCTACACAGAATGCCAAAAAAGTGTCCACGCCACACTGGAAGCAGTGACCAGCATGGCGCCGCACACGCTGTGTCAGGGATTCTCAGCCGAAACGTATCAAGCGTGCGGCGCGGCGCCCTTGGTGATCCTTCAGGTCGCTGCTCTGGAATCCGCACCCACCAAAGCAGCTCTGTTGCAGCAGACCAATTCCAATGATGTAACGGGGCAGAAGGGAGGCTATGTCGTCGGCTATGGGGCGGTTGCTTATTTCGTGGATGATGCGGAGACGTTCGGCAAAAAATCTTTTAAACCGCTGCCGCTAAAAACCCAGCGCGAACTGCTGAAAATGGCTCGAGAAAGCATAAAGTATTACATGAAGGAAAAGAAAAATATAACCTATTCATCGACAGATGAGTGGTTAAAAGAAAAGAGAGGCGTTTTCGTCACCCTGACGAAAAACGGACAATTGCGGGGTTGTATTGGTTACCACGAATCGGATCGGCCGTTGTATGAATTGGTGCCTGACCGGGCCATTGCTGCTGCTTTTTCTGATCCGCGATTTCCGCCCCTGCAAGCCAGCGAGCTGGATGAGATCGAGATCAAGATATCAGCATATCTCACCAATGTTTATCCGGCCGGGAGTCTGGATGAATTTGAAATGGGAAAACATGGCATCATCATGATCAAGGATGGGCGCGGCGCGACCTATTTGCCTGAGGTACCCATAGAAGCGGGCTGGAAATCCAAAGAGGAAGAGTTGGAAAGCCTGTGCCAGAAGGCTGGACTGCCGCGCGGCGCCTGGAAAAAGGATGCGCAGTTCTACCTCTATGAAACGCAGATTTTTGATGAAAAAATGATAAACGAATAACCAGGATACTGCCATGCATGAAGGTGATGAAAACAGTTTGTCCCAAGAAGATAAAACGCTGCTCCTGGACGTAGCGAGAAAAACCATTGCTGCCGTAACGGCCGGTAAACGCCCGGGTCCATTTGCAGCGCAAAGCGCCTTACTGCTGCAGAAAAGGGGCGCTTTCGTCACCTTGCATGAAGAGGGTGAGCTGCGAGGCTGTATTGGTTACGTCCGCGCCATGAAACCGTTACTTGACACGGTTGTGGAAATGGCCGAAGCCGCGGCCTTGCACGATCCCCGGTTCTACCCGGTAAAAGCTCATGAAGTGGAGCATCTGCACATCGAAATCTCCGTTCTTTCGCCCATGCGTCGTGTCGCCTCGCCGGAGGAAGTGGTTCCGGGGGTTCATGGTGTGATGGTCGAAAAGGAGTATCATTCGGGACTTCTGCTGCCTCAGGTCGCCCCTGAGCAGAACTGGGATCGGGAAGAGTTACTCAACCATACCTGCCTCAAAGCCGGTCTCCCAAAGTCTGCCTGGCGTGAACCTGACATCAAAATATTCACCTTCACCGCCGATGTCTTTTCGGAACCGTTACCAGCTGATTCGCAAGGATGTAATCATTAATTCTCCTGCAATCGGAATCCATTTTTCCTTTGCCACAGAACTACATTAGGGATATTTACGGCCTGATATTTAACTTGATTAAATAGATAGAATTGTTTACGTTTAAAGAAATTACTCCATTTTATCCATGGCAAAAACAATATACAGCCTGGTCCTCTTGTCGGGCCTTTTCTTTTTCTCCTGCGCGGATCGGGATCGCAACAACCCGCTCGATCCTCTCAATCCGGCCACCCAAGGCAGGGTGACGTGTTTGGTGGCGCTTGGTCTGGAGAAGAAAGTTGAATTGAGCTGGAACGCACTGCCCGTCAGCGATTTGACGGCCTACCTTGTTTATCGCCACTGCTGTGATGCGGATTCGGCGCAGTTTACGGAAATCGGTCGGACGGGCGCTTCAACGTTCGCCGATACGACGGTTGTTGATGGAGCGGACTATTGCTATTATGTGACCGCTCAAGCCGGTGACTATGAATCACCCGCTTCGGAACAGAGGCGTTGCACGCCAGGACCAACCTTCACCTGGGTAGCCGATCAGCAAAGTGGTTATCTCTATTGTCTGAGCCACGATCTGCGAACCGAAGTATGCAAATTTGGCCTGCTGAGCTATCCCCGTAGCGTGGCCGGCAGCCGCCTGGAGCATGCCGCTTATGTTGCCTTGCGTTATGGCGAACAGATATTCAAGGTTGACCAGGATGGGCGATTGCTCGCCCAGTTGAGCGGCGTCGACAATGTCGTGGATATGGCTGTGGATCAGACACAGTCCACCCTCTGGATTGCGCAGCGCACACCCGGCAGAGTAAAGCTTTTCGCTGGGACCGGTCAGATGATGACTTCCATCAGCCATTTGTCAGTCCCGGTTGCCATTAAGGCGGATAATTTGACGCATTCCTGCTGGCTGGTTGACCGCGGCAGCAAAGAACTGCTGCAGTACAGCGCCTGGGGCGTGCGCATCAGTAGCTCCGGCCCCTGCTTGATGGCGCCCAAGGATCTGGCCTTGTCACCACGCCTGCAAAAAGTGTGGGTTGCGGACAGCACCCGGGTGATCGAATATGATTATAATGCGCTGCCAACGGGACGTGGCATTGGTGGCTTGGTGGATGCCGCTTTGATCGCCCACAACAATGAGGATCAGAGCCTGTGGTTTGTGGATTGGGAAAGCACGGGCCAGCCTGCCAGGCTCTATAAAGCGGATCAAGATATGAAAATCGAATTTTCCACGTCCGCTTTTGGCTATCCTTTTGAGATCGCTGTCAATGAATTCGATGGCAGCTGTCTGGTGGCTGACATCAGTTGGGATCATTATGGCCTGTATCGCATCTCGTCCACAGGAAACAAAATTGAACGCATCGGCGATTACGCGGCGCCCTTTGCCGTCGCCGTGGAAAACCGCGCCACCGAGCTATCGCCATAACTTGCAGATATCCATATGACTAAAAAACAATTTAATCAGACCCTCTTTTACCTGTTGATCGCATGTGCCGGACTGCTCTTGCTGGTCGCGTTTACGCCGTCTTTGGTATCCATCCTTCCGCGCGATATGAGTTTCAACCGCGCTGAGGCGGAACGCATCGGAGAAAAATATCTGCAGATGTGGGGATACACGCCTGCTGATTATGATGTGCAGACCACGTTTGAAATCCGCAAGGATCTTCTGCGCCACATTGAACTTCAGTTCAAACCTGAAGAGCGTGCTGACGCCCTGAAACAACTTCCCGTCTATTATTGGCAGGTGCGCTGGCGCCGCCCTGAGGATTACCGTCCCGCGCCGGGTATCATCAGCGGCCGATTTCCTGAAAATTACCGTGAGATCGTCGTCCAGTTCGATCACCATGGCGGTCCTGTAGCCTTTTGGATTGATCAGGATGAGGATACGCTGCAGGCATCCCTCTCCGATTCCGCTGCGAGAGCAATGGCAGATTCAGTGCTGCAGGCACGTTTTGGAGAAAAGGCTGGACGATACGAACTGGCGCGGACACGAAACAGCTTGTTGTCAGAACATATCGAGCACCATTTTTCATACACGTATTCAGAGTTGGCAGCCGGTTTGCAGCAGCATGTGAACATCCGCGTGACTGGACAGCGTATCTCAAAATTTGCTCTGCAGTACAATCCGGCCACGACCGCCCAGGATGAAAAAACACACGCCATCGAAATGATTCCGCTGTTTCTGCTCATGGCTTTGTTGACCATTATCTGCATTATCGTTCTCATTCGCAGGCTGCGCATCGATGCGGTCAATTTTCAATACGCGGCTGTGCCGGCAGCCATCATTGCACTCTCCACGATGGTCATGATCAACATTGACAACAGCCGTCCAGATATCATTTTCCTCATTATTGGAACGCTCCTCTCCTCCGGTGTCACGGCTTTGGCCATGGGCGTGGCCGCTGCCACGGGCGAATCCATCCTCCGTCAGGTGGCATCGGACAAACTACTGACACTGGATGCCTTATATCACGGACGTGTCAGGCATCGCATCATGGCTCAGGCCCTTTTGCGCGGCTTGAGTCTGGGCATCGGTCTGGCCGGTTTCGTCACCCTGATCATTAAATTGACTTCCGTTTTTCACCCCGTCAGCCTCGTGGATTGGTGCGCTCATTTGACCAAAGAAGCCAATACCATCCCCTTTCTTTACAGCATGGTGCTTGTGAGCGCGGAGGTCCTGTGGTGGCAGTTTGCCGTCCTCCTGGTTCTCGTGCCCCTGTTTCTGAGATCTACACAAAAATTTCTCTGGATTACCACCCCCATTGGTTTCATCATCGCGGCCAGCTTGCAGAATCAGGTGAGCTATCCGAGTGATCCACTCGGCCTGACTTTGGCGATAACCTTTGTGATGGGCATCTATTTTACAGCCATTTTTCTTCGCTTCGACTTTATCACCGCACTTGTCACGCATTTTACCTTTGCGATCATTTTATCCGCGATGCGGCTGTGCGCGATTCATCAATCGACGTTTGTGCTCTCCGGCTGGCTGCTTTTAGCGATGCCCCTGGGATTATTACTATTCGCTGCATGGGCATGGCGCGTGCCAAAATCGATGGATGAATTGCGTAACTATTTGCCACGACAAGCCGTAAAAATAATTGAGAATGACCGGCTCAAACGTGAACTGGAGATCGCGCAAAGAGTGCAGCTGAGCTTTTTGCCCAAATCCAATCCGCAAATAGAAGGCCTGGAGATCGCCAGTATCTGTATCCCGGCCAATGAAGTAGGCGGCGATTATTACGATTTCATTAAGCTGGATGCGCATCGCCTGGGATTCGCCATCGGTGATGTCTCCGGCAAAGGCATATCGGCCGCCTTTTACATGACATTGACCAAGGGTTTTCTTCGTTCTTTATCAAGGATGAAATGGAGTCCGCGGGAAGTGCTGACGGAGATCAACACGCTTTTTTACGAATCCGTGGATCGCGGCCATTTTATCAGCCTGGTATTTGGGATTATCGATTTGAAGAAACGGACGATCAGTTTTGCGCGGGCCGGCCATACGCCGCTCATCTGGCAGCGCCGCGATAATGAACGGTTTGAACATCTGAGTCCGCCCGGCATAGCCCTGGGACTCGAACCCGGCGATGTCTTCAAAGAGATAATCAAAGAACAGACCATCAAGATCGAATCCGGTGATCGCTTCATCCTCTACACGGATGGTTTTTCTGAGGCGATGAATCCCATTTCCGGAGAATTTGGTGAAGAGCGGCTGGAACAGGCCATTCGCCGTAATGCCTCCATTCCGGCAAAAGAATTATTGCAAAAAATCATCGCCCAGGTTCAGCATTTTGTCGGTCAACACCCGCAACACGATGATATGACGATGGTCATTATACGCGTTCTGTAAACGCACAACCGCAGATAATTTATGAAAAACTGGACCAGCCGTTCACTCCTTCTGCCACTCGGGCTCTTTGCAGCCGCAGTGCTGTTGGATGTCAATACCATGACCGGTATCCTTTCCGTAGAGGCCATGCAATATCTGCGGGAAGCGATGATCGTACTCGCACTGATTCTGTCTCTGCCCATCATCTATAAACAGAGCTGGGCGACGGATCGCAACGTACTGCGCGGCTTACGCTCTCTGTTTTATCTGATTCTCGGCACCTATCTGTTGCTGCTGCTCTCCAGCCTGGAGAATTTTGCGGTCACTACGCAAAAGACAGGAGAAAATGCTCTTTACGGTTCTGTGCTCGGGTACACCGTTATCACCGCATGGACCCTCTTTTCATGCATTTTCGCCCTGGTGGCTTTCGGCACTGTACGCAGCCTGATATTTATCAAACAGAAAAAGAATACCGCCTCCAATTTTCTCCTCCTCATGCTCTGTCTGGTTTTATATGCCCTGCTGAGCCTGGGGCATCTCAGCGATATGGCCAATCGCTTCTCCTATCGCTTTGATGGCGAAACACTGGGATACATCATCCTGTTCATTGTCATCAATCTAATGGTTATCAACTCTTTCCGTATTTCCTGGTTGAATTATCTCAACAAAAAGCAAAAACTGCTCATATTCTGGGGCGGGCTCATCCTCGTCCCTCTGCAGTGGCTGCTCAATTTTAAATTTCATAACGCCAATCCGGCAGCCCTGTTCAGTCCGGTGCTCGGCCGTTTCGTCGATATGGGATTTTTGTTTCTGTCGATTTACCTTTCTGTGGGATTCGTTGTTCTGGTCTTTTATTTGCCAACCGCTCAGCTCTTTGATCGTAAAATGCGTCAGATTTCATCGATGCATGACCTCAGCCGCGCCATCAGCTCTGAATTCGATCTGAAACGCCTGGTGGATACCATCGTCCAACTGGCTGTTCAGGTCACCGAAGCGGATGCCTGCTGGCTGCTGCTGGCCGACTCAGGCGCTTCGGGATGGACGCTGGCTGCCGCTCACAATCTCTCCGACGAGGAAAAACAGACTGGGATCCCTGATCGGATCAACCGCTGGATCAGTGACATGAAAGAGCCGCGGCTGATCAACCATGTGGTCAAAAGCGAGTTGAACGTCCCCATGGCGGTGTGGAAGCGCGATGTGCAATCGCTCATTGCCATTCCTTTGTTGACCGGAGACAAAACCATCGGCTGCCTGCTTGCTTCCAAACGCATCGAGTATGGATTTGAACAGGACGATATGGATACCCTGCGCGCCTTCGGCGAGCAGGCTGTGGTCGCCATCGAGAATGCCCGGCTGATCGAATCTTCACTGGTGAAGGAAAGGCTGGAACAGGAATTGAAAATCGCCCATGAAGCCCAGATGAAACTTCTGCCCAAAGTGATGCCTGATCTGCCTGGTTTTAAGCTTGAGGCTATCTGCTTGACGGCCAATGAAGTGGGTGGGGATTATTACGATTTTTTTCATATTGACGATCATCGTTTGGGAATGGTGGTCGGGGATGTTTCGGGCAAAGGTGCTTCCGCTGCATTTATCATGGCGGAACTCAAAGGGATCATGGAAGCGCTGGCGCGTCATCACAACAATCCCAAAGAACTCCTGATTGCGGCCAACGAGACGTTGTACGACACGGTGGATCGTAATACCTTTGTCAGTGTCATCTTTGGGATTATGGATAGCCGGAAAAAGTGTTTTACGTTTTGCCGGGCGGGACAATGTCCCCTGCTGTTCAGCTCTGCCAGGGCCGAGAAAGTGGAGGTTTTTGAACCGCCGGGCATGGGCCTTGGGCTCGATCGCGGCGCACTTTTCGCAAATGGACTCGAGGAAGTTAAGATCACTTTGAAAAAAGATGATATGATGATGTTATTTACAGACGGCGCTGTTGAGGCGCGCAATCCGCGCGGGGAGGAGTTCACGGAAATCAGATTGGTGGCATTGTTTCAGCAGTACCGCCATCTGCAGCCAAAACAGCTCATGCATCGCTTGATTCAGGAAATTACAACCTTTAGCGGTACGGCCAAGTCGCACGATGATTTAACGTTTTTAATCGTAAAAGCATTATAATTTACAGTGTAGAGATATATCGATCACGGAGGAGTGTAGATGGAAAATTTTCAAGTAACCCGATCGGACAGTGAGCTCATGTCTACGCTCAAGATTGGCGGCTTCCTCGATGCTCATACTGCACCTGCTCTGGAAGAGGCCATCCAGCGATTAGTCGATGAGGGCAGATATAACATCGTCATTGATTTCAGAGAGTTGACCTACATCAGCAGCGCAGGTTTGGGGGTTTTCATGGGATTCATTGAAGAAATCCGTAGCAAAAAAGGCGACATAAAAATGTGCAGCATGTCGCCCAAAATCTATCGTGTCTTTGACTTGCTGGGCTTTCCGACCATTTATCAGATCTTTGAAAAGTATGATGAGGCAGCTGCTCTGTTCAATCCCACTGCAGCTCCCGCAACTGATAAATCGTCCTGATAAAGCTGGTACTTAAATCAGACCATCTCTTATTCGCACTAACCTTGAAGACGAAGCATTTCAAATAAGGTGGAACCAGTGATGCAAAAACAAAAAGCAGAATATAGGTTGCGCATTCCCAGCCAGACCGATAACCTGGAAATAATCCGATTCTTTGTGGGCAAGGTCGCTCACAAAGTTGGTTTCAGTGAGGATGATATTGGCAAAATCGAGCTGGCGGTTGATGAAGCGTGCACCAATGTCATGAAACATGCTTATAAAGAGGATATTACGGACAAATCGCTCGATGTAGCGGTGAAAATCGACTACCAAAAATTGACACTGGTCGTAACCGATCATGGCAAGGGATTTGATCCGAAGAAAATACGCATACCAGATATGAAAGAGTATCTTGCCGAACTGCGGGTCGGCGGACTGGGTATATACCTGATGAAAACACTGATGGATGAAGTGGACTATGACATCAAACCGGGCGTGCGTAATCAAGTTCGCATGGTAAAATATCTGATCAATAAAAAGACTTCTGACATTCTTAATTAAACCAGCGAAAGTGGATGCATGGATTCTCGATCCTCTTCATCCTTGGCGCGGGAACTTGATGAGCGTCTGATGGAATTGCAGTCCCTGTTTGAAATGAGCCAGGTCCTCAACGCTTCGCTCAATCTGCGTACTGTACTGAACAATCTCTTGTTAACCCCCATGGGGCGGATGATGATCAGCCGAGGCCTGGTCCTCGTGGCCAACGAACACGGCAGCTTCGAAGTCTCTGTGATGAAAGGACTGCCTCGAGATCTGGCCGGAAAACGTCTTTTTGCGGAACCGACCATCGATCAACCGGTTTTTGTCCAGCAAATTCCGGACCGTGATAATGTCATCAAGTCTTTTTTTGCCAAATTGGATATCGATCTGATTGTGCCCATCACCAGTAATTCGGGTACGGTCGGATTAATCGGATTTGGCCGCAAACTGGGTGGTGTTGAGTTCACGCCTTCTGAAATCGAATATCTCATATCCCTGTCAAACATTGCTTCTTCAGCGATTGCCAACGCGCTCATGTATCAAAAATTGGAGCACGTCAACCGGCAGCTTGATAAAAAAATCCAGGAGTTAAAAACCATTTTCGAAATCGGCAAAGAACTGAATGCCACTCTGGAAACGGACCGCATTGTCAACCTCCTCATCTATGCCGTCATGGGGGAACTGGTGGTGAATCGCTGCTTCGTCTTTTTGAAACAAGAAGACGAAATGCGACTCTTTGCTGCACGGGGTGTGCGCGTGGATGAAAATATTCACGCCATTCTCGGCGAAAAGCGTTTTCTTGAGCAGCTGTCCCTGACCAGCACGCCGATCATCGTGGATGAAACTAATCTCGCTCCGGAACTGAAACTGCTCCAGGAACAACAGCTGAAACTGGTCATCCCCATGCAAAACCAGGAAGAGACGCGCGGCATCCTGATCGTCGGCGAAAAAATCACCCAGCACGACTATGAAAACGATGAAGTGGAGTTTCTGTCCACCCTGTGCAATCAAGCGATGATCTCCATCGAGAACGCACGTCTTTTCGAGGAGACCCTGGAGAAAGAACGCATCGAGGAGGAATTATCCATCGCGCGTGAAATTCAGCAGCGTCTCCTCCCGAACCAGTGTCCAAATACCGACAAAATTTCCATCCATGGCATGAATATCCCTTCCCGCCAAGTGGGTGGCGACTATTTCGATTGCGTTAAATTGGACGAAAACCATCTGGCCGTGGCCATCGCTGATGTTTCCGGCAAAGGCATTCCCGCTTCCCTGCTGATGTCCTCGCTCCAGGCCGGGTTGCGTAATCTCATCGACCTCAATCTCCCGCTGGATGCTCTTGTAGCTAAACTTAATAATTTCATACAGGCCAATACCAGCGTCGACAAATTCATAACCTTTTTTATCGGCATGTTTAATTTCGAGGAGCATTCCTTCACATACGTCAACGCAGGACATAATCCACCCTTGTTGATGCACCACGATGGCACATTGCGGCAACTCGATGTGGGGGGACTGCTGCTCGGCATGCTCGACAATGCGCCCTACGAGGCAGAGACGGTGCGCATGCGCAAGGATGACGTGATCCTGCTCTTCACCGATGGCGTCACCGAAGCCAAGAACATTGAAGATGAAGATTTTGAGGATGAACGGCTTGAAAAATTACTGCGCGCATCTCTGCATCTCCCTATGAAGCAACTGCTGCAGGTCGTCAGTGACGAGATCGCAGCGTTCACAGCAGGCGCGCCACAGTCCGATGATATCACCATGATGGCAATCCGGTGGCTGTCATGAAACAGGAACACGCCAACACATCCCTGATCCTCGTTGTGGAAGATGAAGTGAACTTGCGCCGGCTTTTTGTCCAATTCCTTCTGCGGGAGAAATACAGCGTCCATGAAGCCGACACGGGTGAAATGGCCAAGGAGTTGATCGGACAAAACAATTACGATGTGATCATCACAGATATGCAGATGCGAAAACTCAGCGGTCTGGATGTCCTCAATGCCGCTAAAAACAGAGATCCGTTCACCCAGGTTCTTATCGTCACCGGATTTGGATCTGTTGCCACGGCGGTCAATGCCATGCAGCAGGGCGCGTATGAATACCTGACCAAACCGGTCCAGGGGGAAGCGCTGGTGCTGAAAGTCAGAAATGCTCTGGAGCGCCGCCATTTACAGCAGACCCTTGCACGCCAGGAAAAGATTCTTGATGAACATCATCTGATGATAGAACGCGATTTAGGCCTGGCACGTCAGGTCCAGGCCAGTCTTGTCCCAGAATTTTTTTCCACCCAGAAGATCGATGTCGGCGTCAAATACATTCCCATGATTGGTTTGGGTGGTGACTTTGCCGATATCCTTGAGAAACGCCCCGGACATGTCTATTTCACCGTCACCGATGTCACCGGACACGGTATTGCCGCAGCCCTGGTCGTTAATCGTGTCTGCAGTGAATGGCGTAAATGGGCGCAGGAGGGACTGCGCCCCGCGCAAATTCTCTGTCGCTTGAATGCATTCTTTCTGCGCACCTTTTATGATACACCGCTCTTTTTGACCATCATGATCATCGAATGCGATCTCAACAACGGAAGTATCCGGTTTTGTGGCAGTGCACATCCCCCGGCTCTTTTATGGCGCCACGGACTTGGACGCTTCCAACGCCTCGAGGCGCAGAATATCATCATCGGATTTGAGCACAAACTGGAATCGGAATTCATCGAAGAGGAACTTGACGTCGCCAAGGGTGATGTGCTCTATCTCTTCACGGATGGACTCTGCGAAGCTGAAAACCAACAGGGCAAGCCCATTGGATTGGATGGCTTGCAGCGCATCATCAAGCGGCACACCCATGCGCCGGTGCTGCAATCCGCTTCCGGCATCCTTGAGGACTTGCTGAGTTTCAGCCATGGGGCTGTTGAAGATGATATGTTGATCCTGGTTGCTGCGTTCTGTTGAGTCTGGACTGCCAGGATGGGTGGAAGAAAAAAAAGAGCGTTATTGGTTAATCCGTGGATTTATGATTTCGCGGCCTATGACTTCTGGCAAAAACCTCTCGGACTGCTGTATATCGGCGCCGTTTTGCGTAAAAACGGATTTCAGGTTGATCTGCTGGATTGCCTGGATCGCTATCATCCGGATTTAGCGTGCGCCTATCCCCAATCCGCACAAAGCGGTCGCGGCGACGGTTCAGGCAAATACCATCGGGAGCCGGTTGCGCGGCCGGACTGTCTTAAAGAGATCCCCAGACGCTACAGCCGCTATGGTTTACCATACCAAACTGTCTTGAACAGGCTGCAAACCCTGCCCCGTCCCGATGTCATCCTGCTGACGTCCTGCATGACCTATTGGTATCCAGCTGTAAAGGACATGGCCGATCTGTTGAGAACCACATTCCCGGCAACGCCCATCGTCCTCGGGGGCATCTATGCAACCCTTTGTACGGAGCATGCCAGACGTGTGATCCAACCCGACTATCTGATAAAAGGTGAGGGCGAATCTCAAATCCTTGAGCTTTTGCAGCAGATCTCCGTTTTCCAGGGCGACGCCCGGGAATCTTCGTCTGAACCACGGTGGCCGCTCTACGATCTCTATCCTGAATTAGGCAGTATCGCGCTGCTCACGTCCAGAGGATGTCCCTATAACTGTTCTTTCTGTGCCTCCAAAAAGTTATGCGTAAATTATCGTCGCCGTGCGCCGCAGGATGTCTTCGACGAACTCCAGCATTGGCGGGCGCAGCGCAACATACACAATGTCGCTTTTTTTGACGATGCGTTGCTGCATGACGGGGAAAAATACGCCAAAGTGCTGTTTGGGATGCTGGCCGGCGCAGAGGAGCGCTGGCGTTTTCATACGCCCAATGGCATTCAGCCGCGCGGCATCGATGAAGAGATGGCTTTCCTGATGCAACGAGCCGGCATCGTCTCCATCAGATTGAGCTATGAAAGCAGCAACGCGCAACGCCAAAGGGCCATGTCTGCCAAAGTGACCGATGCGGAACTGGAAAAGGCGATCGATCATCTCATCACAGCTGGATACCAAAAACACCAGATTGGCGTCTATGTTCTCATGGGCTTGCCGGATCAGGACATTCAGGAGGTGAGAGATTCGGTCAACTTTGTGAACCGTATGGGCGTGCGAGTCAATCTGGCTTCTTTTTCACCAATTCCAAATACCGTGGAATATCGAAAAGCTGTTGAACTGGGCGCGTGGGATGAGGAAGAGGACCTCGTCCTGACCAATAATTCAATATTTCCACTCTGGCGAAAAAGATACAGACCTGAGGAAATCAACGGATTGTTGTCCTGGGTCAAACAGAAAAATGAACAAACGCAGTAGACAGGAGACGGGGCAAAGTTTTGCCAACGATGAAAAATTTTCCTTGAACGTTGCATATTATTTGTATAGTATAGAAGGTGCCAATAAAACGATTCGGAATTCGTTCATACCGCAAAATGAGGGTAACCCTATGCAGCACCACCACAGCTCTTCGCCGGCGTCAAAGGATAAAACGCCCTTTTATCTGGCGATTGCTGGCAATATTGGCGTTGGCAAGACTACTTTGACGCAGATGATCAGCGAACACTTTGGCTGGAAAGCGTATTACGAACGCGTCATTGATAATCCCTATCTGGATGATTTTTATGCCGATATGTCGCGCTGGAGTTTCAATCTGCAAGTCTATTTTCTGTCGCGTCGTTTCATGGATCAAAAACTGATTTCCGCCAGCCCGCAATCGTGCGTTCAGGACCGGACGATCTATGAAGATGCTGAAATCTTTGCCTACATCCTGCATAAACAAAAGTACATGAGCGATCGCGATTATGATAATTACCGCGAATTGTTTTATACCATGGCGGAGTATTTACGCAAACCCCATCTCGTCGTCTACTTGCGCGCTTCGACGTGGACGTTGATCTCGCGTATTCGCAAACGCGGCCGGGAGTATGAGAAACGCATCACCAATGAATATCTTTTCGAACTTAATGATGCCTATGAGCGTTGGATTCATAACCTCCAGGGCACGATCCCCGTCCTGGTGGTGGATGCTGACAGCAATGATTTTGAAAAAAAACCGGAACAATTCTCATCGTTGTGCCAAGCCATTAAAGACCAATTGCATATCGATGAACGCTATAAACCATGACCCCATAAACGGAAACGGGCATCTATCGTGCAAGACCAACCACAAAATAATACAACCTATTCTCAACCCTATTTCTATTCGAACTATTATTCGATGCCGCCGCAAACCTGGCATCGCGTCGGCAAGCTTTATATCAATATTATCCTGCTGTTGTTAACCATCGCCTCCACCTATGTAACCGGAGGATTGTGGTATTGTGTCGCCATCATTTCCATCCTCATGGCCCATGAGATGGGCCATTATCTGATGTGCCGTAAATACGGGGTGCCGGCGACGCTTCCCTATTTCATCCCTTTCCCCATCGCCAATCCATTTGGCACCATGGGCGCAGTGATATCCATGCGCGGTGTCATCCCAAGCCGAAAAGCACTCTTTGATATCGGCGCAGCAGGACCTCTGGCCGGATTGGCCATATCGCTTCCTGTCATCTATTTCGGACTGCAGGCGTCCCAGGTCATAAATACAGGCTCAATGCCGGAGGCGGGCCTGAGTTTGGGGGAATCACTCCTGTTTAAGGGCATTTCCTGGCTTGCGGTCGGACCGCTCGCCGACGGACAGGATATCCTGCTGCATCCACTGGCCTATGCCGGCTGGGCTGGTTTGTTCGTCACCGCCCTGAATCTCCTGCCGATCGGCCAACTGGACGGCGGCCATGTGGCCTACGCTCTGTTCGGGCACAACAGCAAGTATGTCACCTATCTCTTTCTCCTTTCGCTCGGTATCCTGGCAATCATCTACAACGGGTATGCGCTTCTCTTCGCCCTGCTGGTGCTGTTTGGCCGAAAACATCCTGCACCATGGGATGATTTTACAGCCCTTGATCCGCAGAGACGCTGGTTGGGATATCTGGTCTTTCTCATCTTTGCATTATCGTTTACCCCGATTCCCTTTGAATTGTGAACGGAGCATGCCATGCCCATTGTGACAAAGTGCGTCGAATTTTGTAAAAAGTATAAGGTGCTTTTTATCGCTTTAATGGTACTTTTTTTTCTTGAAGGCGTGTTCGATATCCTCGAGATAACCATTGGCCAATTCATGCTATGGACCAATGATAAACGGCCCAAAGTCGGCCGGCTCTGGACCGAGGAGGAGCGCGATCAGGAAGGGCAACGTCAGGCCACGACACGAATCGATTCGCTGCGGCAGCAGCCTATTCATCTTCGTTACATACACTCTCTGGATGATTTGATCGCCTTTCTGGCCTACAAATCAAACCTTTCCATGTCCAAATATGATTTTCTTTCCATTTACCGGAATTTTCCGGCGGAGGAGGCCGCTCAACTGGTGGATCCGTATATACTCAAGGATTTGTCAGAGAACAGCGCCTGGTACAGCGTACGCCTAACCCAGGCGGAGCATAAACTGGTGCTGCTTTTCATGGATCCCTTTGGACAACCCCTGCTCGACCGCTACGTTTACCTGGATCCCCATTCGCGCCACCTGTTGCCGCCACGGCTGCAGGAAAATCCCCTCTTTGCAGGGAGGATTGTTGACCGGGAAACGTTTCTCGCTGCTTACGAAAAATTGCCTGTCCGCCTGCAGCTGCAGATCATCAATAATCCGCAAAAATGGGAGGAATGGGAACCCAAACTGCTGCAAGCCGGGATATCATCCAATGTAACGGAGGGAAGTGTGATCGTCGCCCTCGAAGTGGTCTCGCCAGACAGCACCGAAGTCTATTCGCTTCAGGCGAGTGAATTGGCCGTTGGCTACCTGATTACCGGCATCAATGAAGTGGCACCACAATCCTATGGTCTGAGCATGCCTGTGAAGGAGGTCGCCCATGACTAATACAGCCGCCAAAACGCTCTGGGTGCTCCTCGGACTGGCAATCGCCTTGGTCATCATTTTTCTGTTGGTTCACACACTGACCTTCCCACGAATACCGGATGATCTGAATGAAATTGCCTTGAACAATCCGACCTATATTTTGGGCGACGATGGTCAAATCGCCAAGATCCTGGCTGATCGGGAAGTCATCAACCTTGATCAGATGTCCCCCTACGTTGTCCAGGCGTTTATCGCGCTGGAGGATCATAATTTTTATTCGCACCATGGCATCAACAAAAGGGCGCTGCTGCGCGCCATCATCGATAATATCATCCATTTCAGAGTGCGGCAGGGAGGGAGCACGATTACCCAGCAGCTCGCCAAGAATCTTTTTTTCAGTTTCGAACGGGATTGGGCTCGAAAGATCAAGGAAATATTTGTGGCTTTTCAGATCGAGAGACAATTCAGCAAGGAGCAAATCCTCGAAGCGTATATTAACCAGATAAATTTTGGTTCAGGCGTATATGGCGTGGAACTCGCTGCCCAGACCTACTATGGCAAACACGCCAATGAATTAACCCTGGCGGAAGCGGCCATGCTTGCAGGCATACCGCGTTGGCCTGCACGCTATAATCCCTCGATCAATGCGGATGTGGCAAAAGAACGCTTGACCTTTGTCCTCAAACGAATGGTCGAGGAACGCTTTATCTCGGAAAACGAAAAAGCGCTCGCCCTTCTGGAGGAAATCAAGGCGGATCGCATCAACAAGATGCAAGGCTCCTCCGATTACTTTGTCGATGAACTCAAGAATCGTGTGAGCAAAACGCTTGGCACAGAGGCTGTCAACTATGGCGGCTTGCGTTTCTATACATCCCTCAATAACAAGTACCAGTTAGAAGCCACGCGCGCGGTACTTGACGGCCTTGCCCAGATCGATGAGTTGATGGGCCTGCCGTCCTATCAAAAGGCCACCTGGGATGAGAAGCTGAACTATCCCCAGGCCGCACTGGTCGCCATTGATCCTGCAACCGGCGCGGTGAAAGCCATGGTGGGGGGCCGCGATTTCCGCCGCGCGCCCTATAATCGCGCCGTCGCCAACAACCGCCACGCGGGTTCAGCATTCAAACCGTTCATTTATATGACAGCCCTGCTGAAACTGGATGTCTCCCCGGCCACCATCTATGTGGATGAGGAAATCAGCCTGCCAACGGGCACGGGAAACTGGTCGCCTGATAATATCGATTTCACGTTTCAAGGACCTGTCGCGCTCAAATGGGCGCTGATGCGTTCCATCAACGTCGTCGCTGCAAAACTGATCAGTGAAACAGGACCGGAAAAAGTGGTGACCATGGCAAAAAACATGGGCATCGAGAGCAATATCGAACCCAATCTTTCACTCGCTCTGGGTGCTACCGGCGTTTCGCCTCTGGAGATGGCGGCCGCTTTTGCCACTATTGCCAATGGCGGCACCCGGCGTCATCCCATGATGTACACGCTTATCAAGAACAGCGAAGGCGAGGTCATCGAAGAGACCATCCCCAGGTACCAGCGCGTCGTGGATGCCTCCACCAGCTATCTGCTGCTGGATATGATGCGCGGTGTGGTGGAAAAATATGGAACCGGCGCTGCAGTGCGCAGCAATGGTTTCACCAAGACCTGCGCAGGCAAGACAGGGACTTCCAGTGATTACCGCGATAACTGGTTTGTCGGATTTACACCGGATCTGGTGACCGCCGTGTGGGTGGGTTTTGATGATAATCGCATCATGCGCGATGGCAAACGCCGCGGCATGACAGGTTCGCGCTCCGCGCTGCCTATCTGGGCGCGGTTCATGCGCAATGCGCTGGCCCAGCACCCGCAATCCGACTTTGCCATCCCCGACAACATCACCTTCACCACGATCAATATTCATACCGGCTTGGAATCGGCGGAAGGGGATTCTCTTGTTACCGTTGCCCTGAAAAAACAGTGAATCTCGAGCCCCTAAAAATAGCCGGCGTCGGCGAAGTCCTCTGGGATATCTATCCGCAAGGCAGATTCCAGGGCGGCGCCCCTGCAAATTTTGCTGCTCATATTGCACAGGCTGGCGCCCATGCTTTTTTATGCAGCAGGGTGGGGGATGATGAACCCGGCACTGCCTTAAAAAAAGAGCTGCTTCGCTGCAATATCGATCTGATTGGACTGCAAACGGATCCTGTCCGGAAAACAGGGACGGTCGCGGTGACGCTGGATGCATCCGGACAACCCTCCTTTCTCTGCAGCAAGGATGTGGCTTTCGATGCGCTGTCTTTTGATCCAGCCTGGCAAAGGATTGCACCGCAGTTGCACGGTCTGCTTTTCGGCACCCTGGCACAGAGAACGCTCCAAAGCAGAAATGCCATCCAATCATTTCTCCGCGCTGCGCATCAAGCCGTCAAACTCTTCGATGTCAATCTCCGCGGCTGGAATGCGGAGACGGCCGAGATCGTCGAATTTGGATTATCCGCTTGCGATATCCTCAAAATGAACGAGGATGAATTCAACCTGCTCCTCAACGCCAAATCTCCCCAGTCTGGGGATCTTGCCTTCATCCGGCAACTGTTTGTGGATTATGACATCAAACTCGTCGCAGTGACTCGGGGCAAATTGGGGTGCAAATTGTACAATCGCAATACTCAGTTGCTTCACAACGGATTCAATGTGGCTGCGGTGGACACCACCGGATGCGGAGATGCATTTGCCGCGGGACTGCTGCTGAAATATCTGCACAAAAGCTCACTGGAAGAGATAGCGGATTATGCAAACCGGCTTGGCGCTTTTGTGGCCACCCGAACAGGCGCCGTGCCGGACTGGCATCCCCGTGATTTGGCCGATCTGACCCCAAACCCGCCCTGTCATGGCGGTTAAACGAGACTGAGCATGGAATTACTTGAAGGCCGCATATCGGTAGAGGCTGCGCTCCGCGCACGGCATCGCAAAATCAAACTGTTGATTCTACGCGCAGGTCTGCATCCTGAGACGATTCAACCCCTGATCGCTCTGGCGGAGCAGCAAAATATCCCCTATAAACTGACACCGGCAGAGGAGATCGATGCCATGGCCCACGGAAAGACCCACGGCGGTGTGGTCGCCCTGTGCTCGCCAAAGCCGGCGCTGCCGATCGAAGAGCTGTTCAAAGCGGTTGCAGCTGGACCTCGCCAATCATTTTTGTTGCTGCTCGAAGGGGTGGATGACAGCCAGAATCTGGGATTTGTTCTGAGATCAGCGGAAGCTTGCGGCATCACAGCGGTTTTAATCAAGAAGCATATTTGGGATTTTGATGCAGCAGCCGTTTCCCGGGCCTCCTCAGGGGCTTTCGAACGGCTGCCGCTCTATGTTTTTGATCAGGCGAACAGGGTCCTGCCGAAATTGTCCTACCTGGGCATCACCATTTTTGGCTGCATCGCCAATGCTCAAAAAACCATCTACGAAGCCGACTTCAGCCATTCTACACTTCTGGCGCTGGGAGGGGAGAAGCGCGGCTTGAGCGCGTCGGTTCGCGAACACTGCGATCGCCTCGTTAAAATTCCCATGATGGCCGACATCGGTTCTCTTTCTCTGAGTCACGCGGCGGCCATCATTCTTGCTGAATGCATGCGTCAGCGGTTATCCATACCCCCATCAAACGTTTAGAAACCGCTTATCAATCCAAAAATAATGCGATTTTGCGCGTTTTCCAGATCGCGCGTGTATTCCGCCATGAGACGCATGTTGCGTTGCACCAGATAGGTGGCGCTCAGCGTGGCGCTTTCATAGTCTGTCAATAATGCCTCACTGGCAATCGCCCCATCGCTGCTCTGTTTGATGCTGTTATACAGCGCCGTGAAATAGTATCGCGAGCGATCCTTCTGCGGCGCCAGAATCAACTCCACCACCACACCATCGGTCTTGAATTCCTGGTCGGTACTTGCGAACCAGGGATTGGTATCCACGCGCTGCAGATACTGGGCGGTGAGTTCCACTGGACCAGCCGTGACGTTAACATCCGGACCCCAGTAGGTCACGGTGTTGCTGCGTTCACCTTCTCCACTGTCCAGCACCTCCTCGCCGTGATAATAAAAACCGCCAATGCTCATGGTTTCGCCAATGCCCTGCAACACCCGGAAGCCGAGATTCTTTTGGGCATCCATATCGAATTTACCCGTCATTTCATCGGCTGTGTTCTTGCCATTGCCATTGGTAAAAGAGAGCACCAGATCAGTCCCGGTTTGTTCCACGCCATAGACCAGCATGACACCGCGATCATAGGCCAGATTGGTGTGCGATAAACCAGTCTTGTGCTTGTAGATCATGTAATCTTCATAGGAAAGCCGCAGCTCGCGCTTCATCAAAGGATCACTGGTCTGGAATTGTCCCACCATGATGTCCAGAGGCGCTGAAAAAACATCGTTGAAATGGACATAGGCGTCTTCGATGCCCGCCACCTCGCCGCGTTCGCTCATATAGAAATAGAAATAATATCCGATTTGTTGCCCCAAGGTGCCTCCGGAAAGAAGCTTGATGCCCCAGGGAGACTGCAGATCATTTTTAACTGTTTGACCGGACTCATGCATGGCGTAGGCGTCAAAGCGGACTCCGATGGGGAAGGTTTTGTTGAGGTGAAGCAGCGGATCTCCGGCCGAAATATAATCCCGTTCTTTTTCATCCTCCGGAATCATAAAGCCATCGCCCGCAAAATCGGCGCCATAGGGTTTGAGTTTGGGGATGGGCGCATGACAGGTCGAACAGGAGAGATTGTGACGCCGGGCAAACGCCGGTATGGCATGGCTCTTTTCAGCGCTCAAGAAACAATCCATTGCGAAAAGAAGTAGAGAGATCATTATGATTATGTTGATTCGTTTCATGGCTCACCTCGCCGTTTTATTCATAGACTTCAAAATAGGTCGATGCTGAATTCACCGGAATAATTTCGCTTTCTTCTTCTGGAACGCCGAGAAAATCCGCCACCGGCTTGACCAGTTTTTGGTAGTTGAGCTGCGCAGTCACTACCACCCGGCCGGGAGCGATATCTTCGGGAAGCGGCCAGGTGAAGGTTTCAATTTTGGTTTCTCGCGGTCCGATGCGATAATCCACGCCCAACGTTTTGGTATTCCATTGCATGATGGTGATATTGCCTTCAGCATCAAAATAGGGCATACGGAAGATGCGATCCCCAACCGGAACCCCGTCGCGCTGTACACCCTTGAAATTGGCGATGCCTTTGGGGATGCCCATATCCTGATATCCCAATGCATCACTGGCTATCGTATATTCTTCGCCGCTGAAACCTTTTTTATCCACGGCGAGATGATATTCCTTGCCATTGGCATCTGTGGCCGTTACATGCAGCCAGACGATGCGGTCTTCGACGGAACCGGTTGGAAATTTGTGACCTGTTTTGGCGTTGAAGAGCTGAATTTGCAGGTGGGCAGTTCCATCATAGGGAATTTCATGTTCTTCCGGATGAATGCGCAGTTCGATGGTCCCGGCTATTTTGCCGGCATCATGGGCGCCGTGGAAAAGGTGCTGCGCGACCATATCTTCTTTCGCCATGGTTGCGTTTTTACCCCACGCTTTGGGCATGTGACAGCGCTGACAAGGCACATCTTCCCTGGCATAGGGACCCTCTTTCCATTCGATCTGCGTCGATTTCACCCAGATGCCATAAGGATTCTTTTCATTGTGACAGTTGCCGCAGTATTCAGTCTGCTCATAAAGCGGCAAGGCTTCGGTGTCGTGGTGCGGAGATACAAGACCGGGTTTGGCGCCATATTTGCGCCGACCCGGCGAAGAGATATAACTGAAATTATGCGGCACATCGCCGGCCCAGCCGCTGATGGTATGACAGACATCACAGCTCACGCCCTCATTGGCACGGGAGTTGGCGGAGGGCCGCGGCGGCGTCACATCGCCTGCCATATATGCCAGGGGCGTGTGGCAGCCATTGCAGCCATCCACCGGTTCCTTCAGGCCGGGTACTTTTTCAGCATGAGGGACAGCGAGATCAAAATACTCGATCTCATCCCAGTGATGGGTGTAAGATTGCGACATCATGGCCTGACGCCATTGCTGATAAATATGGGTGTGACAGCTTTTGCAGGCTTCAGGCTTTTCGAATTGATCATACTTTTTGCTGCCCTTGAGACCCTCACCGGATGGCGGGATTTGCGAAAAAAGCACGGTAAACATAAAAAAGCTGCAAAAAAGGGTGATCTTGATTTTCATGGCGCCTCCCCGGCGTAATGATGCATTCCATTCTTCTGGCATAACTCATACCATGATGCCAGAAAGATAAATCACTGTTAGCGGATAAAACGAAAGCTGAAGAGAACCCCCCCATTGCTTCAACATGAATTATTCATCGCCGAAAACGCAGAGCCGCGCCATAAAAACAGCATCGACAGCACCTTCAAGCGCTGGGATGAAATTTATATCAATTCCTGTTCGCTCGTCCCTGCAAAAAAAACTTGGCGCGCACAGCGGTTTATGACGCGGATTCGCTGATAGCGCGACTCTCAAGCTCAAAAATATTCACCGATGCGGTGAAAAGAAGTGGCTTTTAGCGATCCATGGCACAAAGTCCGGGTACGAATCGAACAGGCGGAACAGGGTGCTGATATCTCTAGATATTTTTGGCCCAGAGCCCGTGCAAATTGCAATACTCGCGCACTTTGAGGACAGGTTCCTGGATGGCAAATTCAGCCACAGGCTCTTCCCCGGCTTTCAGATATTTGCGATACACCTCTTTTGCGGTGATCACTTCGATCCATTGGATATAATGGTTTTCGAGCATGGGATGTACCACACTGCCCACCACGACTTTAACCACGCCGTTCTGATGGGTATATTCAGGCACATGCTTCTCCACGGCGCCGTCGGATGTGTTCTCCTGCTGTAAATCCATGGGTTGGCCGCAGCAGACCAGGGTCCCACCGCCCACGGCCACCACTTCGACCATGTTACCACACACGGAACAACGATAGACTTGAGATTTCGCGATCATAGTACACCTCCTGCCAATAGTAAGTGATAGGTATTATCCGGAAATGATATATTGAGCGGCTGTCAAGAGATCATCCGCGGCATATTCAGCCAGAGACTCCGCTGCTGCAATTTCGGCATGGTCGTGTTGTCCGGTCCGCACCAGAATGCCGTGACAACCGGCATTCCTTGCGCATTGCATATCTGCAATCTTGTCGCCGATCAGCCAGGAGTTGGCGAGATCGATGTCAAAATCATCACGCGCCTGCCAAACCATGCCGGGATTGGGTTTGCGGCAGTTGTGGTCCTCCGCGCCCGGCGCCGCGTAGCAGAGATAAATGGCGGCAAAAAAGTCCTCGCCCAGCTGATGCAGTATTTCCGCATTCACGGCCGAAACCTGCTCGATGGTAATCATACCACGGCCGACGCCGGACTGGTTGGAAACCATGATGAGCACAAAGCCATGATCACGCAAAAGGCGCAGGGCTTCCCTGGCAGATGGCATGAGGCGAACCAGCTGCGGATCACCGAGATAGGGCACATCGCGAATGAGCGTGTCATCGCGGTCAAAAAAAACAGCAATCCTAGGCATCTTGCAGAAAACTCATGACAAGTTCAGAATCATTGACCGTGGCCGTCCCCAATTTGCCGACTACGACGCCCGCGGCGTGATTGGCCAGATCGGTGGCTTCTTCTGGTGCAATGCCCGCCGCTAGTGCAGCGGTGAGAAATGCGATCACCGTATCGCCCGCACCGGAAACATCATATACTTCGCGCGCTTTGGTCGGACTGTGATACGGCTTTTTCGGCGGATGAAACAGCATCATCCCGTCTTCACCGAGGGTTATCAGGAGATAAGGCACCTGCCATTCCTGCAGCAGGCGTTCACCAGCCAGGAATAGCTGATCATCGGAGTTGCTGTCGGACATGCGTGCAACCGCAAAGGCTTCCGAACGGTTTGGCTTGATCAGCGTAGCGCCGCGCCAGTGCAAGGGGTTGTTGGGATTGGGATCCACCGTCACCAGAATTCTGTGTTCCTGGGCCTTGGCGACAATAAAGTCCACCAGGTTCTGGGTGACGAAACCTTTACCATAATCCTCTATGATCACCGCATCGACGTTCTTCATGATACGTTCGAGCAGGCTTTTCAATTTTCGCAGTTCCGCGCTGTTCAGCCGGGACTGATCTTCACGATCGACGCGGACGACCTGCTGATTACGGGCGATAATGCGGGTTTTGACAATCGTCGCAAAGGCCGAACTCAATAAAATTCCGCTCGCATCGATCTGGGCGGCGGAGAGAAGGCTGAGTCGCTTGCGGCCGTTGAGATCGCGCCCCGCCATGCCGCACATGATGGTGCGAATGCCGAAATCAGCCAGATTGCGCGCCACATTCGCCGCACCGCCCGGATACGCCGATTCACGGGTGACATGCACCACGGGCACGGGCGCTTCTGGTGAAATACGCGTGACGCGTCCCCAAATGAATTCATCGAGCATCAAATCGCCTATCACCAAAATGGTTTTTTGCCTCATGGCATTGATATGCTCGCGTATACGTTTCTCACGGGCGGATTGCATAGAATTCCCAGGTTTGCCGGTATACAGTCATCTTGGGATATTTTAATCAATCTCTCACGAACAATCAAGCCCTTTTTTAATCCTGAAAAGAGGTAGTGGTATTTTGTATCGATTATTACCCTTGCGCAGAAGGAGATTTTTACTTGCTTTTTGCCCTTTGAATGGGTAATTTATTTTTCATAAATAGTTCCAGAGAAGTGGTCTGTTTACCGCAGGGTTGTCTCCTCTGTAAACCATTTTTATCCTTAAGGAATCCCCCTATGAAGCGATGCTTATCCTACGCATGGAGTGTCCTGATCTGGTGTTCCCTGGCTCTGCCTCAGGAAGCCGTCATCACCCGTATCACCTCCTTGAGTTTGCCAGTGGAAGCCTATTACCCGCAATTTTCAGCGGATGATGAGAAACTCTATTTTACTTCAAGCCACTTTCAGGGCATCTGGGAACATGATCTGCGGACGTCCACTACAAGGATGCTCAACAATGACCCGGGTGCCGGTTATAATTTCCAGATCTCTTCCGACGGTCTCTTCCTTATCTACCGATCCGATAATTTTGATCAACCCAGGCGGCGTTCCGCCATCATGGCCATGAATTTGCAGAACAACACACGTCAAGTCCTGCAGCCTTTGCATACGGAATTATCGCCACCATGCCTGACGGAGGCCGGGAATCTCTGGTTCACGGTTTCCAGCCGCTTGACCGGCTTGACCATGGCAACAAACAGACTTGAGAAAATCACCTCCAGCGATGATCCCGTGGTTTTTATTGAAAATCAAAAGATGGCACTCTACGTCGATTCCGGGAAAAAGATGCTGGACCCCATACCGGGCGGGAGTTACTACTGGCAATCGATTTCACCGGATCATAATCGCATACTTTTCACCGAAGCGCGCCGCGGCACATTTATCTCGGATCTGGATGGAACGATCCTGGTATCCCTGGGAAAAGCCAACGCGCCGCAGTGGTCCCCGGACGGCCGCTGGATCTGTTATATGGACGATTATGATAATGGTTTATTTTTTACCGCCTCGGATATCCATGTCGTCTCGGCGGATGGAAAAACCCGTTATGCTGTGACCGGCACAGAGAATAAAATAGAGATGTATCCGAGTTTTGCAAAAACCTCGACGTGTAAAATCGTCCACACGACAGATGCCGGCAATGTTACGATTGTCGAATTTCATACGGAAAGGTGAGTCCACCATGAAACGGCTGTCCACACTTCTGTTACTATATAGTTCTCTCTTGATCGCACAGGATTTCAGTGGGATCAAAATATACGTCAACCCGGGTCATGGCGGCAATGATCCAGCAAACGACCGCTATATACCTGAGACCGGTTTCTGGGAGTCGGAAGGAAATCTCACCAAAGGCCTCTATATCCGCGATTTGCTGATCAAACATGGTGCCCAGGTTATCATGTCGCGCGTCACCAATTTTGAAGCGGATGATCGCAGCCTCTCCGGCATCGCCGCTGAAGCCAATGCCAACAATGCAGATTTTTTTCATTCCATTCACAGCAACGCGACTGGAACCACGACCAAGGCGAATTACACCCTGCTGTTATTCCGTGGCTATGACAATCAACCTGTATTCCCGGCCGCCAAAACCATGTCGCAAATCATGGTTCAGGAAATTACCGCTGCCAATCGCACTATTCCGCTTTCGAATACCGTGCGCGGTGACTGGTCTTTCTACACGAATTGGGGAGATAAAGTCGGTCTCGGCGTTCTGCGGACACTGGCAATGCCTGGTGTTCTTTCCGAGGGATCGTTTCATGATTACATCCCCGAAGCTTTCAGATTGACGAATCTGGCGTATCGCAAACATGAAGCGGTCTCCTTTCTGAGATCATGGATACGCTTCTTCCAAAAAAGTCCGCTTCCCCATGGCACGGTGGCCGGCATCGTGCGCGATCCCATAAAAAATATTGACTATACCTGGCTCAGCGTGCTGCCGGACGATGAAAAAGCGCCGGTCAACAACTTAATCGTTCGCCTCGAACCAGGAGGCCGGCTGTATCATGGCGACCAAAAAAATAATGGTTTCTTCTTCTTTGATTCCGTTGCCGCTGGAACCTATAAAGTGCATATCTCTGCGCCAGGCTATGCGCCAGACTCAGCGGATATCATCGTCCAGGCCAACAAGGTTAATTTTCGCGATTTTTACGCTATCAACACGGCGCCGCCGCACATCGCGTCCTATTCTCCAGCGGACCCGTCCGACTCGGTTCGCATCAGCACCGGCGTTTCCATACGTTTCACCAACACCATGAATACCGCCAAAACAGAACAGGCATTTCATATCACACCGCCGGTGGAAGGCACCTTCGCCTGGCAGGATTATGATCAGGTCATGATTTTTACAGCCAGATACCACTTCGATCCAGCCACGACTTATCGGGTCACCATCGATACCAATGCCGTCAACAAACTGGATGCAACGATCGATTCCACGTTCTCGTTTGAATTCGTGACCGACCGTATCGGCAGATTTGAACTGGAATCCTCCTACCCCGACTTCGCGCAAAATAGCGGCCTGAGTACGACACTGCAGGTTCGCTTGTATTTTAATCAGCCTGTCGCCACAGCCAGTGTGAGTGGAAATCTCTACGTGGAAGATTCCGCCGGTGAACGCCAGCCGCTCGTACGCGCCAAAGTGATGCAGGAAGGGGGGAAGGGCAGAATTCTGTTTGAACTGAAAAACCAGCTCGAAATCGGAAAGACGTATCGAATCATCATTTCGGAACAGGTGCGCAGCACCTACAATATCCGCTTGACAGAAACGCTTGTCATCCCCTTCACCACAGTGGCAAATCCCGTGCGGCTCAGCACCGTGATTGATCCATGCGACGCGATCAATAACTGGATCTCGCCGGTGATGCACCCGCTCTCATCCGGTCTGGATCTGGCCGGCAGCAAAATATCATCGGTGAGCGACCGTATTGTATCAAAGAATAACGCCATCAAGTTGACATACTCCTTTCCCAGCGACAGCGGCCAGGCGGCGTTTTTTCGCAAACAACCGGTGCCGCTCAACAGCGGCGCAACCGGGACGAAAATCGGCATCTGGGTTTTTGGCGATCTGTCCGGAAATCATCTCTCTTTCTGCTTTGCCTCGGATAGCGATTCGCTGATCAAGCAATCTCCGGATGCCATCCTCTATACAGGCTGGCGATTCTACCATATCAATATCAATGAACTGCCTTATAGCCCCACGTTATTTCTCGGCATGATGCTGGAAAAGAGCCCCCTGGGCAGCCACGCGGGCGAACTCGGCTTCGATGACCTCTGCAGCGGTGAATTGACGGGTATCCAGACACAACCCCCGTTCACCCTGCCAACGCAAGCTGCCTTATATCAGAATTATCCCAATCCGTTCAATCCAGCGACAACCATTCATTTCTCGCTGGCACGGGAAGAAACTATCGAACTGACCGTTTATAATCTGAGCGGAGAGATCATTCGCACGCTGATGCACCAGCAAAAACTTCAACCCGGAGTGCACACGTGCCTGTGGGATGGCACCGATGCCGCCGGAGGCGCGGTGCCCAGCGGCGTCTATTTTTATCGCTTGAACGGGAATACTTTGCGCCAGAGCAAAAAGATGACTCTGGTCAAGTGATCAGGGGCGCGAAGAGACCAGAACAGGAATATTCAAAACGGGCACGTCCGCAGCAACCAGCGGGAGGGTGGCTGTGGCGATGAATTGCTTCGGCATGGAAGCGTCCGGCAGAATCACCGCGGTGACAAGCGCCTGTTCTCCGGGCCCGAGATCGTTTTTATGCAAAGATAACATGATATGCGCATCCGAAGAGCGCGGTTGTCCGATTTGTATCGATTTTGCCGTTTTGTTCATCAAGGTGATTGCAACCGTGTCGCTGCGGCCCGCCACACACTCGCTGAAGCGTATATATTCCGGTGTGGCGGGGTAGGGCACCAGGATCGTGCCTTTTAGTTGGAGCAGCAAATCCTCGTTACGGTCAGCGCTGGTTTCAATGGTGATGGATTTCTGCTGTGGACCCTTCCGGCCTTGGGTATTGAATTTTGCTTCGATGGTGCCGCTCGCTCCTGGCGCGATGGCCGCGGCGGATACCATTGCGGCCGTACAGCCACAAGAGGTTCGCACCCTGGTGATATGAAGCGTGTCTTTTCCGTTATTTGTGAATTCGAACCGGTGCATCACCACAGAATTCTGCCACACTTCGCCAAAATCGTGGCTCATTCCGGATTTCCAGACAACCTTATCGCTTGCCACTGCCCGGCCGGAAGCGATGACACCTGTAACTGCAATCAAGATAACAATCCCTAATTTACGATACATACCTTCTCCATTAGCTAAAGTGTGCTGCGGTGCCGCCACAAAACCGGCGCTCCATGTGGCCCGTATATGTCAAGAGATGATGGCAACAGTGCACGGATGACATCTGATTCACCCGCCATGTAATAACTTTGCAAACAACGTGCCAT
The DNA here is from genome assembly GCA_963169875.1 of Candidatus Zhuqueibacterota bacterium. Lineage (GTDB taxonomy): Bacteria > Zhuqueibacterota > Zhuqueibacteria > Residuimicrobiales > Residuimicrobiaceae > UBA2214. Next base: position 819 of record CAUJEL010000157.1, on the reverse strand, counting down.
GTGATCAGAGCCATCGCTGCCTGGTAAAATTAACGCTTGCACACACCAGGATGCGGTTGTATATTGTTATGTATTCCTGTTACGAGATGATATGAAAACCTCAAAGTTACCAAGTAAATATTCGCGGTCAGTCGGCTGGATGCTGTGCCTGTTTCTCTTGAGCATCGTGGCGCAAGCTTGCACACAGACTGGAGCAGGCGGATCCATCCGCGGACGTGTGCTGGATCTTTCGACACGAGAGCCGCTGCCGCACACCAATGTATTTCTGGCCCATACCACCATCGGGGTTATCACGGGCATTGACGGCCGCTATATCCTGAAGTCAATTCCCCCCGGCAACTACCAGATTGTCTTCAATCGCGTGGGCTATGTGACCGCCACCCGGGAGGTTTCCGTCGCTGAAGATGGAGAGACCATTGTCGATATTCGCATTGAGCAAAAAACCATTGATGCAGGGCAAGTCGATGTGGTCGCCGCCATTCCACGAACCTGGCGCTCGCAACTGATACGTTTCAAGGAAGCCTTCATCGGTGAGACCAGCAATGGGCAAAAATGCGATATCGATAATCCGGAAGTTCTGCGTTTCGAAATAGATCCCGCCAGTTCCGATTTGCTTGCCTATTCGGACAGCACGCTTCGACTGACCAATCGATCTTTGGGCTATCGTCTTTATATTATTTTAGGCTCATCCGATTAATGCGTACCTGGAACAATGGATTGCATAGATTTTCAGTTTAAAGAATTCCTTATTCCGGAAGCCATATGATTGCTGTTGCATCGTCATAATTTTGTTGTTAGTGCCTTTCAAAGGACTTGTCG
>CAUJEL010000156.1 GCA_963169875.1 Candidatus Zhuqueibacterota bacterium | reverse complement strand
AATGTCCCTGGCGGCTCTCATGAGATCGCCATACAATGGCAGGTGGATGGCGGCGGCACGGCCTATCTCGGCGACCGCAATATGACCATCGCCGCTTTCTCCGCGCCCTGCCCGGATATGACAGCGGCCTTTGATGATCTGGCGCCGGCCAGCGGCGATCGCAACATCCGGGTACTGTGCTGGGATCCGCACCGGGCAGATCACCCGGCGCCAACGCTGACGGATGTTGACAATATCCTCTTTGGCGCATCCAACAGTGTGCGAGATTATTATCTGGTAAATTCCCATAACCGGGTTTTTCTCGAAAAAGCCGCGATCAAAGGCTGGTATGACGCGGATAAATCCGCGGATTATTACTGGGGCCCCGAGGATACCAATGACAGCAATGGCGATGGCTGGATTCACCCCCATGTGGAAAAGTGGGCTGAGGCCGTTAAAAAAGCGGACGCCTCTTTTAATTTTGCCGCTTATGATCTGGATGGCGACGCTTATCTGGATGCGGATGAGCTGAGTGTGCTTATGGTCATCCCGCAGAATTCACCCTTCGGCACCGTTCGCACTCTGGTGAGCCAGGAATATCCTGCCTCGCTGCCGTTTGTGGCGGATGGCATCACCATCCCAACCATAACAGAGGTATATGCAGGCAATCCACTGAGCCTCAGCGCCGCTGCTCATGAGCTTGCCCACAGTCTTTTCAATCTGCCCGATATGTATTTTAATTTTTTCTTGCCCTACGCAGCCGGCATGTATTCACTGATGGATATCCTTTATTCCGACAGCCATCTCGATCCTTTTCTTAAAATCCGTCTCGGCTGGGTGCAGCCAGCCATTGTTACGCAGAGCGGGTATATTCCGATCAACGCGATCGAGCGCTCGCATGTGGCGTATATTCTCTACGATCCCGGCCATGGCAGCCAGGAATATTTTATCATCGAAAACCGCCAGCCTGGAATGGGCTATGACAGCGATCTGCCCGATGCCGGACTGGCCATCTGGCATATCATGGAGGATGCAAACGTCTACGGAAATCTGACTGCACCCGCCGGCGTCGATCCCGGCAATTGGGCGACCATCGCCGCAGGGGACTGGGGACGAAGGGCGATCCGCATGATACGTCCGGTCTATGGCCCGCCCTTTAACAACAACCTGGCTTTGTGGGATGGTGCCGATCCAGCCACCGGCTATGATCTCCTCTCAGTGGACGTTAACCCGAACCATGCCACGCTGAAATGGGCGGACGGTACGCCAAGTGGATTCAGCATCAAAGAAATCTCGCCTTCAGGTCCGGAAATGACGGCGCTGATTGAGGTGCCTGGCAGTCCGGTGCAGGTGGAGCAGCATCCGGAGATGCCCGCTAACCATTATTTGGCGCAAAACTATCCGAATCCGTTCAACAGCGCCACGGTCATCCATTATTCGGTGGCGCGGCCAGGTAGAGTTCAGGTACAGATTTTCAACGTGGCAGGGCAGTTGGTCCGTGTTTTAGCGGACGGGCAGGAACAGGCGGGTAAAAAAACCATTATATGGGATGGAACCAATGCCAGCGGTGAATCCGTCGCCAGCGGCATCTATTTCTACCAATGCACGACCTCTGATTGGAACCAGACAAAAAAGATGACCATTTTGAAATAGGTCATATCATCGGTCATTGATGCAAAACGCGCGCGACAATGCAGTCATGTTGTCGCGCTGTTTTTTTTGATCTTATTATTGAGTACAGATTTTCAACGTCTTGATCTCAAAAGCGCCAAAATGCAACTCCAGGGCACCTTCTTTGGGTGTCCATTCCGAGATGGTCCGCTCCATCAAATCGGTCTCGTAGACGCGCATATTTTTATCGCGCAGCATGAGTCGCGTCGCGGCGCGGCGGCCGCGCGGTTCGTAGAGACGCACGATCCAGGCTTCCTCATCCTCCGCTTTCTTCACAACTTCCACAATGGCTTCCTCGCCGGACAAGGTACAAGGAAAGACCACGCTGCCTGTTCGATCCGGGAACACAGCCGGCGGTTGATTCAGTTGCATGGCTTCGGCATAAACCGCCGAGTCTTCCAGGGCGCCCCGGTGCGGCAGCAGGCTGAAGGTGATCTCATGCTCTCCGCGATCCGCTTCCGGATCCGGACTCGTTGGCGCGCGCAATAGATTGAGATCGATGGTGCTGTCCAATACCTTATGCCCGTATTTACCATTGTTCAACAGGGCAACTCCGTAGGTGGGTTCGGAGAGATCGACAAAGCGGTGGGCGACGGTTTCAAATTTGGCCATGTCCCAGCTGGTGTTGCGATGGGTGGGTCGTTTCACGGTGCCGTACTGGATCTCATAATTGGCTTCGGCGGCCTGCACATCCACATCGAAAGAGACGCGCAGCATGCGATGGCGCTCATGCCAATCCATGCGCGTGAAAAAATCGATGCGCTTGCTGTTGCGGGCGAGATAGACGCGCTGCTCGATGCGTGAATGAGCGATGGTGAAATCAAATTTAAGGATCTGCGCCACCGGGCCGTCGCTGACCCAGTTCCATCCGCTGCACTGCGCGGTCTGCAGCAACTGGTTTTCGTAATAGATATCGACATCCCAGGCGTCCCAATTGGCGGGCCGGTCCTCATACAACGAAAAGAGATTCCCGCGCTGCTGCGGCCGCATCACGTCGCGGCCCGCTTCCTTGTCATAGATCCGCACCAGCACGCCGGTTGCATCAAATTCGTAGCGGATGAGCCCGTTTTCGAGGATGGGCGATTGCGGCAGATCGCTCTCCGTAACTGGAGCAGCGGGACCGCGGTGCAGCACAATGCTGCCGAAAGCCGGGATTTCGACCAGGGCAGCCGGCGTTCCTTCGCTAACCTGAACCGGCACGCTCATGCCGGTCTCATCCACCACCGCATAACCCGTCCAGGAGGACGGGAGTGAAACAGGGCGGTTGTATGGGACTGATAGCGTGTTGACGGCAGCAATGCTGCCCTCCGCCTGCTGCAGCAGCGCTGCACCGGCCGTGGACGTCAACGCGATGAGCTCTGCTTTGATCTCTTCATACTCTTTGCGGGTCGTATCATAGACCAGTTTGATGCTCGAGCCCGGCAGAATATCGTGGAACTGATTGAGAAGCACTTTTTTCCACAAAGCATCAAGCCTGGCCTGGGGATAGTGCGTCCAGGGCAGCAGACTGTACAAGGCTTCCACTTCGCGCAATTTGCGTTCGCACCAGCGGTTCATTTTTTTGTTATACGCCTGCGTCGTCAGCGTGCCGCGGTGCAGTTCCAGATAGAGTTCGCCGATCCAGCGTTTGAGCAGATGTTTGTTTTGGCCGAGGCGGTCGAGCATCTCCTGCGCCGGTTGAAAGCGCACGCGCGGGCTCTCCTCCAAATCCATCTGCCGCAATCCATTTTCAATGAATTCTTCGGTCGGACCGCCGCCGCCGTCGCCGATGCCGAAGAGGACGAGGAATTCATCGAGGCGGTCTCTTTCCTCAAAGTTCTCTTGCGCGTGCCGCAATCCGGCTGGTGATAACTCACTGTTATATGAATCTTCCGGCGGAAAATGCGCGATGATCTCACTGCCATCGATGCCGCGCCAGATAAAACTGTGCCAGGGGAAGCGGTTGAATTGATTCCAGGA
>CAUJEL010000155.1 GCA_963169875.1 Candidatus Zhuqueibacterota bacterium | reverse complement strand
GTTTGAAGGACAAGAGCGTTTCCCGCATGTTCATCATGGTCGTGGTGAGCAGCGCTGAAAGTCCAATGACTTGTGCGCGATGCGTATGAAAAGCTTCGATAAATTTTTCGGGCGGGACGTCCACACCCAGGTCGATCACCTCAAAGCCGGCCCCCTCCATCATCATGCTCACAAGATTTTTCCCGATGTCGTGGAGATCACCTTTAACCGTGCCAATAATGATCCGGCCTTCGGGTTGAATGCCGGACTCGACCAGTTTCGGTCGCAGGATTTTCATACCCGATTTCATGGCTCTGGCAGCAATGAGAACCTCGGGCATATAAAACTCATTATTCTTGAACTTTTCTCCAACGACATTCATGCCGGCTATGAGACCTTTGTTGAGCACATCACCTGGCGCTATGCCCGCATCCAGAGCAGATTGCGTGGCAGTTTCCGCGGTTTTCATGTCACCTTTGATGACGCTCTCGGCGAGTTGCTGCAATACCGACATCTCTTCCTCCCGGATTATCTGACCTGAATTATTCACCAAGTACGCAGAGGTACGCAAAGAAAAGAAAAACAGAAAAATGGCATTGATAACGACTTTGAGGATTGAGATAATATTTCAAGTGAAAATTGTTCGATAATTATGATAAAAATGGCTCAGCGGCCCCGGCGGTTTATGTATAAAACAGGCTGAGCAGGGCTTGAAATTGATCGTAAATTTACTAATTTATTTGACATTAGTCAAATACTTATTGAAAAGGCAGGATCTATTCCAGGTTTGAAAACAAGGCGCCCACGGAACTTCCTTCATGGATCGCACGGATCCCGTCGGCAAAAAGCTGGCCCACGCCGAGCACCTTGATTTTTTCGCAGGGGCGATCCAATTTTAAAGGTATGGTATCGGTTACCACCACCTCTTCGATGGGAGAGTCCGCGAAGCGTTCGCAGGCATTTTTCGTGAAAAATCCGTGCGTGCATCCGGCGAGTATTCTCTGGGCACCGTGCTCTTTGAGCGCGTTCGCGGCTTCCAGGGTCGAGCGTCCGGTGAGGATTTCATCGTCGATGATCAAAGCGTCTTTTCCGGAAGCGTCGCCGATGATGGTTCTCATCTCCACCTCTTCCAGATCACCAAGACGCTCCTTATCCAGGATGACCATGGGGCGGTTCAATGCCTTGGCAAAAATACGCGATCCTTTGGCGCTGCCGACATCGGGGGCGGCGATGACCGTGTTGGAGAGATCTTTTTCTTTATAATGATCGACCATGATCTGCGTGGCCAGCAGCTGATCGATGGGAATATGGGAAAAACCCATGATTTGCGGGGAATGCAGCTTCATGGTGAGGATGCGGTCAGCGCCGGCGGTTTCGAGCAGGTCGGCTATCAATCGCGCGGTGATGGAAATTCTTGGTTCATCTTTTTTGTCCGAGCGCGCATAGAAATAGTAGGGCATGACCGCTGTGATCCGGCCTGCCGAGGCATATCGCAGAGCATCAATGAAGATCAGCAGTTCGACCAGATGCTCATTGACGGGCGGTGCGGCTGTCTGGATGACGAAGACATCCTTGTTGCGCACATTTTCTTCGATTTTAATTTTGATGTTGTTATTGCTGAAGCGGATGGTCTTGGCGTTGCCCAATTCGATACCCAACCGCGCACAGATATCCTGTGCCAGCAGGGGATTGCTGGAGCCGCTGAAAACCTTAAGCACATCAAACATGCGATGATCTCCCGGATGTGGGGGTGTTTACGTTAATGGCCGCTGGACTGCGAGTCTATTGTCTGCGCATAACAATCATGGACTAGCCGTGGGTGCGCTGTTGCAGCAACTCATAATAACCAACTGCGCACAAGTCTTCCACGGAAATATCAAATGCAATTTGCAGTTGTTTCAGGTGGGTTCTGGCTTGATCGCGGCCAGCGTGGTTCGTTATAACCGCCTCGAATTCGATATAATCCCCTAATCCCTCGACCTCATCGAGGTGAATGCGCACCTCTTTCCAGAGGAAAAGCGTGCGGGTCTTGCGGATCACCATCTCAACCGGAAAAAGATTTTTTAACGTATTGATGAGGGATTCCGCGGCCTCGGTGCGGTAGATCTGGTAAGCGCTGTATTTTGCGTGCGCCTGTGCAGGACGGTGATAGGTGATCAGTTCTGCTGCGGCGTCTTCCACCTCGCGCAGCTTCATTTTGCCCTCGGGCACCGCAAAGTAGGTATCGCTTTGCACCCTGCGCCATTGCCATTGGCTTGCGATGGTTATCGCCTTGTCATGTGCTGCGGATAAATCGTGACAGCGTGCTTTGAGCTCGAGATTCTCCAAACTCAAGTCCAGTATTCACGCTTGAATTTTTCGAAATCCGGAATAATGACGCGATGGCCATCCCGTTCGATCAATTTTTTGGTCTCAAAGACCGACATGACGCGCGAAATGGTCTCCCGGGCAGTGCCGGCCATATTGGCCAGGTCTTGTTGAACCGGGAGCTTGGGGATGATCATCCCTGTGCCGCGCATATACCCGGTCTGTTCCGCGACGTGTATGATGGTTGAACCCACCCTGCCGACGGCGTCCTGGAGGGTCAAATTTTCGATCATGGCGTCGGCACGGCGGATGCGATCCGCCAGCACTTTGAGCATCTCAACGCCGATTTGCGGAAATTTTTCCAGCAAATGGAGAAAATCGTTGCGGCGCAATGTGAGCAATTCCGATTCCTCCATGGAAACCACGGACGCGGATCTCCCCTTTCCATCCAGAATGGAGAGTTCGCCGAAAAAGTCACCCGCCTTCAACATGGTGATGATGACCTCCCGACCTTCATCACTGCCTCGCGTGATTTTCACCGTGCCTCTGAGAATGATAAAGAGGGTCTGTCCCAATTCCTCTTCGACGAGAATAACTTGTTCTTTATGGCAATCCTTGTGCATGCAGCGGTCCGCCACCTGCGCAACATCTGCATCCGCCATTTTTGCGAAAAGGGGCACTTTTTTCAGCAATCGGACAATTCTTTCTTCTGCCATTTCTTCTCCTTATTTCTAAGGGGTTGACCTGTAATGGAACTTTGTGATCCGGCTTGGTCTATTACTATATATAATACAAACAATTCTCTTTGCGGAATCGGCTTATCAGAGCGCCATAGCAAGGGAATGAAAGGCATCGCGCAGCCTCAGAGACAGTTCAGGCACGAATCTGCAGCGGTTCATCACTGTGAGCAGGATTCGCACTCATGAATGTGACCTGCGTCAGTTGCAACACGGGTCGGCAACGTGTTGTCAACGGACCGCATCCGCTTGCGCTTCCCGATAAATGCCGCAGAGCTGATTGATCATCTGCTCACGGCTGAAGCAGGTCTGTGCCTTTTCAAGCGCTGCAAAGGCCAGTCTTTGGCGCAGTTCATCATCCTGCACGAGCCGGGTGACTTGTTTGCTCAAATCATCGACGTCCATGGGTGCGGACATCAAGCCATTGACGCCTTCGTCAATGATATCCAAAACGCCGTCGCTGCGTGT
>CAUJEL010000154.1 GCA_963169875.1 Candidatus Zhuqueibacterota bacterium | reverse complement strand
TTGCCATGATGGATACCAATGCCGATCCCGAAGCAGTGGATTATCCCATCCCCAGCAACGATGATGCCTTCAAGTCCATCAGCGTCATCACGCACGCCATGGCTGACGCCATTATCGAAGGCAAAGCCGGACGCATAGATGTGCAGATGGCCACAGACGGCGACGAAGAAGATTCGGCGACCTTTTATAAAAAAGAGTATGATGAAGAGGCGCAGGAAACTCTTAATGCTGAGAAAACGCAGAAGCAAGAATAGCAAGGAGATGATTTCATGGCGATTACCGCTGCAATAGTCAACGAATTACGTCAAAAATCGGGCGCAGGCATGATGGACTGCAAGAAGGCCCTCGAAGCCTCCAATGGCGACATGGAGAAGGCCATCGAGTACCTGCGCAAAAAGGGGCTGCAACAGGCCGAGAAAAAGGTCGGACGCAGCACCAATCAGGGTATTATTCAATCGTATATCCATCCTGGCAGCCGCCTCGGCGTGTTGGTCGAGATCAACTGCGAGACCGATTTCGTCGCGCGCACCCAGGATTTTCAGGATTTTGCCAAAGATGTAGCCATGCAGATCGCCGCCGCGGCGCCGCTCTGTGTGGATCGCAGCGAACTGGACCAAAAATTCATCGAAAAAGAGACGAATATCTACCGTGAACAGGCGCGCGAACAGGGCAAACCGGAAAATATCATCGATCGCTTTGTCCAGGGCAAACTCGACAAGTACTTCCAGGAAGTCTGCCTGCTGGAACAGAGCTTTGTCAAGGATCCTAACAGGACGATCAAGGATCTGCTCAACGACAAAATTGCCAAATTGGGCGAAAATATGATTATCAGGCGATTCGTTCGCTTTCAATTGGGCGATGAATAAAAAGTACGCGAGCGAAGTTTCGGCTTCGCTCTTTTTTTATCGCACGGCAGCCAGGGAGAGTGATGCATGACCGATGCAGGTCAACCGGTATTCAAACGCGTGCTGCTCAAATTGAGCGGCGAAGCGCTCATGGGCGACAGCAACCGCCTCGGTATTGATCCGCAGACAGTGGACCAGATCTGCCGCGAAGTCGCTGAAGTGGCGCGCATGGGACTCGAAATCGGCATCATCATCGGCGGCGGCAACATCTTTCGCGGGCTTTCCGCCAGCGCCCGCGGCATGGACCGGGTGACCGCGGATTATATGGGGATGCTGGCAACGGTCATCAACGCCCTGGCCCTGCAGGACTACCTCGAGCGCTACAACATCGAAACCCGCGTCATGACCGCCATCAAGATGGAAGAACTGGCGGAACCCTTCATTCGCCGCCGCGCCATCACCCATCTCAAACGCGGTAAAGTGGTTATCTTCGGCGCCGGCACCGGCAATCCCTATTTCACCACAGACACGGCCGCCGCGCTGCGCGCCATAGAAATCGAAGCCGACGCCATCCTCAAAGGCACCAAAGTCGATGGCGTCTATGACAAGGATCCGGTGGAGCATGCCGACGCCGTCAAGTACGAAGAACTGACCTATATGGATGTGGTGCGGCGCCGCCTTAAAGTCATGGATACAACCGCCGTGACCTTGTGCATGGAAAACAATCTGCCCATCATGGTATTTAATCTCAAACAAAAGGGCAATTTGAAACGGGTGATCATGGGAGAACCCATTGGAACCAAAGTAATAGGTGAGTGAGACTATGGTAGAAGAAATTAAAAAAGACGTCAAACACCGCATGGAAGCCGCAGTGGAAAGCATGCGCAGCGAATTGGCCAAATTGCGCACCGGCAAAGCCACGCCGGCGATTCTGGATGGCATCGTGGTCAACTACTATGGCACCAGCACCCCTCTGCGCCAGGCCGCCAATGTCAGTGCGCCGGAGCCGCGTCTGCTCGTCATTCAACCCTGGGACCGCTCCATGCTGGGTGAGATCGAAAAAGCGATCCAAAAATCGGACCTCGGCCTCAATCCCACCAACGATGGCATTGTGGTGCGTATTCCCATTCCGCAGCTTACTGAGGAACGCCGCGTCAGCCTGGTCAAGGTCGCCAAAAAGGTGGCTGAAGAGGGCCGCATCGCCGTGCGCAATGTCCGCCGCGATGGCATCGAACGTTTGAAAAAACTGGAAAAAGACTCGAAAATTTCCGAAGATGAGATGCATCGCAGCCAGGAGAGCGTTCAAAACATGACCGATGAACTCATCAAAAAGATCGATGAAATCCTCGTCCTCAAAGAAAAAGACATCATGGAAGTCTGATCCAGGGACGTCCCTTTTTCCGGCCAGGCCTTGCTACGATTCACAAAACCGCTGACGCTGGTCCGGCAGCGGTTTTTTCATTTACAGGTACAAATATGCCCATTGTCTACGACCCGTTCGCACGCTTTTATGACCTCGAGTACAGCCACAAGGAAGATGATCTGCCTTTTTACCTGGATGTGGCGGACACGTATGGCGCCCCGGTGCTGGAGATCGGCGCCGGAACCGGCCGCGTCACCTTCGAAATTGCCCGCGCCGGCCATGAAATCTGGGGCATCGACGATTCGGCCAGGATGCTGGCCATCGCCGCCAAAAAGCAGAAAACGCTGGCGCCGGAAACCAACGCCAGAATCCATCTCCACCAGGCGGATATGCGCACCTTTGATCTGCCCATCCGTTTCCCGCTGTGCATCATCCCGTTCCGCGCCTTCCTGCACAATTTGACGCGCGCAGATCAATTGGCGACCCTGCACACCATTCACCGTCATCTCCTGCCCGGCGGCATCCTCGCGTTTGATCTGTTCGTGCCGGTGCACCAGGTGCTGAGCAAGGGAGAATGGCATGTGGACATCCCCGCCTCTGAACTGGCGGATCCCGCGCAAAATGTTTCCCTTTCCGCCCATATCACCCATGATCCCGTCAAACAGTGGCTCGCCATCACCAACATCTACCACGATAAAACTGCGGACAAAGCGGCGCGCGAACGCAAAGCGCGCATGAAGTACCGCTATGTCTTTCAGCCGGAAATGGAACTGCTGCTGCTCCACAGCGGATTTGCCACCCGCGCCTGTTATGGCGGTTTTTTGGGAGAACCCTACGATTTCCACAGCGGCATCATGTGTTTCATCGCCGAAAAGATGACAACCCGAAAAAGGAATAGCACGGCATGATCTTCCCCGAAGAACTCGACGACAAACCATTCCGCCTTTTTGTGCAGCGCACCTGGCATGCCCTGCAGAATAACCTCACCCTCACCCCAAGTGAGACGGAGATCGCGGATCTCATAGCCGACCATCCCGAGGTGGGGCTGTTTTTTGCCGGCCGCGAGATCGATGTCCAGCAAATCTTTGCCGATGATAAATTCAATCCATTTCTTTTCCTGGCGGCTTTACGCGAAATCAGCAAACAGCTTAAAAACAACCAGCCCGCCGGCATCCGCAAACTGTACGATCACTTGCTGGATACCCGCTGCAGCGATGCCGAGGCGCGCAGCCGTATGGCCGCAGCCTATCTGGAATTGTATCACCAGCACCTGGATATCATGACGCCGGAGAACAAAGAAACATATCTGCTCTCCATGCGCGAGTTCCTCAATGATCCGCGTTCTTTCCAGGATCCCTTGACCATTTTTATGCCCAGGGATGGCGAGTATGCCCATCGCCTCGATATCTATGACAAAGCCTATGATGCGCTCAAGGCGCAGATGTACGAAGCGATCGGAAATGCAAAAATCTCCCTGGATATGGAGTGGACGGAATTACTGCAGACTCTGCCCATCGAATGGATTCAGGCGACCGCCGCGTTCTGGAAACTGCCCAAACGCAAAGTGAAACGCGATTCGATTCGCGACCTTTGTAAACACATTCCCTCCATTGCGGCCAACCACCTGCGTGAAATCCTCTCCGAACCGGAAATTGGCTGCCTGAAATGGATTCTCACCCACGATGGCATCATCGAGTATGATGCGCTCATCAAAAAATATGGCAGCGAGGAAGAGGACGATTACTTCTGGAATAAAAAAACGCCGCATTCGCTCCCGGGACAACTGCGTCACAAAGGTCTGCTGATCATCGGCCGCGCGCGGGATGCCGCCCGGCCCCAAAAAATCGCCCTGATTCCCCGGGATTTACACACCGTGCTGTCACAGCTGTAACTTTTTGGAACCATCCCCATGGTCAGACATTGGCTGTTATCTATCCTGTTTTGGATGTGCGTTGCCCAGGCGCAGACCGGCTCGCCGTGGCTGCGCCTCACCTTCCCGGCCTCAGGCGACAGCTTTGCCACGGAATGGCTGCGCATCTCCGGCGCGGTGACGGCGGATGCCCGGGTTTGGGTGAAAGACCAAAGCGTGCGCGTCTATCCCCAGGGGGCTTTCGTGGACCGGGTGAGTCTGCAAGAAGGCTGGAATGCCATCCCCATTCGGGCTGTTCGTTCACAGGAAACCTCCCTTGACACGCTCCATGTCTATCGAATTCCCGCACTCAAATCGTCGCCAGCTCATCCACTGATGCTGGATGAATCTACCGTGGAACCGGCTTGCGATGTATGGACGAGTCCGGGCGAATTTCTATTCGTCACCTGCAAAGGCAGTCCCGGCGCCCGGGGACGCTTTTGTCTCCTCAAAGAGAGTGACTTTATGCCGCTGCAGGAACGCAGTCCGGCCGCCGTCAAGGGCATTTATGATGGCTGGCTGCAGGTGCCGCACGGCCCGGTGCAGAAGCCGCTGGAGATTTATTTTGAATTGACCGGGCCGGATAGCCAGACCGTGCATCAGGTCGCCCCCGGGCGCCTGACGATTCTCTCGCCCGAGATGCCCTCGGTTGGCAAAGTCGAAAGCGAGGCGCAGTTGTGGACAGCACCTGTGGAAGGCACGGTCATGGGGCTGTTGCCGGAGGACATATGCCTCCGCGTTGTGGCAAAAACCGGCGGACGCTATAAAGTCCGTTTTGGCGCCGCACAAGCGGCCTATATCGACACCTCCGAGCTGAAGCTGCAGCCGCCGGGTACGGTAATCGCAGCGGGCGCCATCTCTTCTCCCGCCATCGCCTTTGATAATGACTGGATCTATTTTTCCTTTCCCATCAGCCGGCCGGTTCCCTTCCTGGTGGAACCCGCGCTCGAGCCCAATCGCCTGGCCATCACCTTTTATGAGGCCTTTCAGAGTCCGTTGTGGACAAATTTCCCCGAGCAGATTCGCGAGATCCGCCAGCTCAGCTGGCATCAACCGGCTGAAAACGAGGTGCGCGTTCAGATCCTGCTCGACCAGAGCCAGATGTGGGGGTATCGTGTACGCTTCCGGGAAGGCAAAGCGCAGGTCATGGTGCGCCGTGCGCCGGTTCTGCCGGCTTCTGCCGGGAAACCTTTGCAGGGTTTGCGCATTGCCATCGATCCGGGACATGGCGGTGAGGAGCTCGGCGCCGTCAGTCCCACCGGTCTTTTGGAAAAAGAGCTGAATCTTCGTTCGGCCGAAAAACTGGCGCAACAGCTGAAAGTGTACGGCGCGCAAGTCATGCTGACGCGGAACACGGATGTTACACTGAGCACCCGCGCGCGTCATCACAGAGCCCGGGAATTTGCGCCCCATGTGTTGCTGGTGCTGCATCATAATGCCGCGCCCGCCTCCGCTGATCCGGTCCGGGCTGCAGGAACCAGCACGTATCATACCTGGCCGCAAAATCGTGCCCTGGCGCAATCCATTTACAGCCGATTACTGAAAACCGGCTTAAAGCCCTTCGGACAGATTTGGGGGTCCTATTATATGACCCGCATTTCTGATATGCTCGTGGTTTTGGTTGAAGCGGCCTTTTTGTCAAATCCCAAAGAGGAGCAGCGCATCCTTGATGAAAATTATACGACCGATATTTCCAGAGCGATCACCATGGGTATCCTGAACTTTTGTCAAACAGTCCATTGAATTGAACAGAGGAGCACCTCCATGAAACGACTTTTTTTTCTGGCAGTGGCAGTTATGATATCCATGACGGGTTGCGGCAAGGGACCCGAACGCGCCAAAGCATTGGCCGCCGCGGAAAAGGCCTTTTCAGATCTCTCCGCCAGGGAAGGCACAAGAAAAGCATTTTTGGCGTTTCTTTCCGATGAGGCGTTGACATTCAGACCGGAGCCGGTGCTCGGCAAACCCTTATATGAACAACGGCAGGACCGCCGCGATATCCGGCTCACCTGGACCCCGGTGCTGGCGGAAGTCTCCTCTGAAGATGATCTGGGATTTACCACAGGGCCCTATTTTTTGACCGTCGATGAGGTGATCCGCAAGGTGTATGGGCATGGGCAATACGTGACGGTATGGAAGAAACAGCCGGGAGGCGAATGGCGGGTAGCGCTTGATCTCGGCATTCAACATGACAGTCTGGCAACGCCTGTTCCCGCCCTGCAGCTGCGCTATCCCCGTCGCAGCGCACCATCCCCAGCCGCGCACACCGCCGAACTGAACGGCTTGCGCAGCGCCGACAGCCTGTTCCTGGCCGTGGCGGCCGAAAAAGGGTGGCATCTGGCTCTGCAGGCCTATGCGTGCGATGATTTGCGCCTCCTGCGCGAGGGCAAAGCGCCTGTCACTGGCAAGGCGGAAGCGGTTGCAGCGCTGGCTGATACCTCGTTGACGGCGGGGTTTATCACCGCTGCAGCCATCAGTGCCGCGGCGGATTTGGGCTACAGCTATGGCGAGATGAAGAGCCTGACTCCGGGGGCGCCACAGAGGTACAGCTATGTCCGCCTGTGGCGGCGTGACCAAAACGATCTCTGGAAGGTGGCGCTGGAAATTGTGCTGCCGTTCGCCAATTAAACAGGCGTTAACCTTTGCAATTCATAAACCGCCGAGCGCGCCGAGGCCAATGAGCAGTTTTCATATGCCTTTTATCCCAGCCTTAACAATGGCTATCAATGCTGCTTTTCATGTTTTTCCATTCTTTGCGCGTCTCTGTGTTCCCGGCGGTGAATCATTCAGATGAGAGGTATGCTGGCATGAAATATCCGGGAGTCACAGGCCTTCTGGTGGTGGTGGTGGTGGTGGCGCTGGCGCTGTCACTGAGCTGCGGCTCAAACAAAAGCAATCCCACCCAGCCCGATGATACGGGAAAAATGACCTTTCTCTGGCTGAGCACGCAGGGCAACAAGATCATCGATGAAGAAAACGCGGTGCGCGTTCTCCGCGGTGTCAACCGTTCCGGTCTGGAATATGACAAAAGCGGCGCGGGGGTGAGCGAAGAAGAGATCATGTTCATCTGTTCGCAATGGAAAGCGCAGATCATTCGTTTGCCGTTCAATCAGGATTGGATACTGCGCGATCCGGCCTATCTGGCCTTTTTTGAAAAAGTGATCGGCTGGATCAACCAGAATGGCGCCTATGCGTTATTGGACCTGCAGTGGCGCAATACCACGGACAAGATTCCACCCATTCCCGACGAAGAAGCCGTGACCATGTGGCGCATGCTGGCGGAAAAATACAAGAATAATCCGGGCATTTTATACGATATTCACAACGAGGCCCACGATACGTCGTGGCAGCTGTGGCGTGCGCGCGCCAGTCAGATCATCGAGGCCATCCAGGCGGTGCATCCGCGAGCCCTGATATTCGTCAGCGGATTGGACTGGGCGTATGATCTGCGCGGCTGGGGCGACAATCCCCTGCCCTACAACAACATCGTCTATTCCTCCCATCCCTATCCATTCAAAGGCGAACCCTGGGCCTGGGACAAATACTTTGGCGGCGTTGCGGCCCAATACCCGGTCTTCATCGGTGAATTCGGCGGCGGCAGCGCGGATTTGAGCTGGGGCGCCTCTCTCCTTTCCTATATGGACGGCAAAAATCTGGGATGGACCGCCTGGTCATGGTCCAATGAGCCTTACCTGACGCAGGGCGACCGCCGCACCGCGACGGAATTCGGCCAATTGGTACACAATGCCCTGCTGCGTCACGCCGGACAGCAGCCGGCTGGCACACTGACGGTTACACAAATAAAGGTCAATTATATAGATCGCGACCGGGCGACCATCACCTGGAACAGCAATAATGAATCGGACTCCAAGGTGCGCTATGGCGTCACAGCGGCATACACAGACTCCCTGCATGCTTCTGCCCTGCTCAAGTCGCATACCATCAAGCTTGCAGAGTTGGCGCCGGGCACTCTGTACCATTTTCAGGTGCTGTCGGTGGACAAGTACGGCGCACAGGCCGTGAGCGCGGATTCAACCTTTGCGACGCTGCCTTGAGCGCGTTTTTGGTCCGGCGGCGGCCGGGAACAGCCTGCCAACGCGCCTTTCCAGAACGTGTGAAATGACCCGCACCGGCTGATCTTTTACGCAGGTTTTCATGGTCAAGATGAGATCGAAGGCGGTGACTACCCTGGCGTCTTTAGGATCGTAGCATTACTGCAGAACAATCGCTAACAGCGTTTCTTCAGGGCTAATCGCGATAAATGGAAAGCGTGGCGGTCCCGGATCCATTGAGGATGAAGGTGATGGCGCAGCCGGAGTAGATATAGAAAGGATTCGGTTCAATCAGGCCCAATTCGTTTTTTGTCCAGATTTCATTATAATAGCGATAGCCGCTTTCGGCGGATCCCGGCTTTCCACCCTCCAATGCGTTGACATAGTCCTGGTCCTGAAAATTTTTAACTTCCAGGATGACGATGTACTTCCCCGGTTTGACCGTCTTGCCTTTGTTGTCCAACCCGTTCCAATAATAGACGTAGCGTCCTACGGGCGGATTGTAAAAAATCTCATCCCGGATCAGTTCCTTGGTTTTATCGTCGTTGAACGGATTTTTGCAGCCGCTCAGGAGGAGGAGAACCATGATTGATGCATATTTTACGGTGATTTTGGTCATCATATGGTGTTATCCTGGCACTTGGTTAGGCTCCATACCCATTAAAACAGAAAATGCGTGCAAAAAGTTCCGTTGCGAAATCGATGCACGTACTGTGAAGGCGGTGCGCCAGCGCGCCAGCCTGATTGGGCTCCGTCCAGAAAGAGGATGAGCCGGAATCCCCGTTTCTCCTGTAAATTGGAGCACGATGCGTTCGTCGCAGTTATTGGTCCAGAAAGAGGATGAGCCGGATGCGCCGTTTCTCCTCTATCAATGTCCGGAGGGGCCTTGATAGCGTTTCTCGCCAGCGGTCACGGCCATGGGCAGACGATTTTGCGGCGGCGGCAAAGGACACGTCGCATAAGCTGTAAAAGCGCAGGGCGGATTGATCGCTTTGTTAAAATCGATACTAGTCCGTCCCGTGCTGTCTGGTTGTTCCACATAGAGAAAACGTCCGCCGCCATAGGTGTCCCCGCCGCTGGTCTCATCGGCCATGATGACAAAGAAGGGCTCCTCTTCGCCTTCGAGCAGGACATCCAGTTGATAGCTCTTTCCATCCATGGAGAATGCCAATGCACCGGGGCAATTCTGCTCGCTGACAGCGCCAATCGCATTGGTGATACTGATTTTTTTAATGGGTTCATACGGCACCAGTGTTGCAGCCACACGCCACTTGTCCAGCACAGGATAACGTTGGATACCCTTGAAAAGGCGCCGGTTCTCATGCTCGCGATCGCGCAACCTGACGCCAAAGCGTTCTCCGCGTTTGATGACAAAACAGGTGAGCGTGCCCAATGAGAGCCGGGTTGGCGTAGAGGAGGTATCGCTGATCATCTCCTGATGGGTGACCCGCACGCTGTCCTCATTTTTCACCATTGCAAAAGGCAAGATGGCGACATACACCCTGCCGTTGGTTAAAAAAAAGGAGCCCACATGTTTCAACGCCTTTCCAGCCGGAAGCACGATATCATTGTCGCTATCGCAGCCGAAACGGTTTTCGCCCTCTTTGAGCCAGAATAATCCAGCCAGGGTGAGCCAGCCGTCGGGGCGCTTCAGTTCCGCGACGCGCTGCTGATGCCAGGCATCGATCTGTGCGACATAGTCCGGATCACTTGCACGCTTTTGCTCCCGGCTGCAAGCGGCGGTCAAAACAATCAGGGTGAATAAACATAGTATGAATGAACGTCTCATGGCAACTCCCAAAATAATCATCGATGAATAAAGTTAGAACTGTGCGGGGTTATTTGCAATGGTTTTTTTGTGATTAATATTTCTTGTTGTTTGCTGCGGCCGGGAAAGTTATATTATAATCAAAAATATCGTACACCGTTGTTGAGTCCGGCGTATGCTGCCGGTTCATCCGAGTCAGGGGAATAAAATGGCCCAAAATACCGTCACCGTTTTCTGGTTTCGCCGTGACCTTCGTCTCGAAGACAATGCCGGTCTCTATCACGCACTGCATAGCGGTGCACCGGTGCTGCCCCTTTTCATATTTGATCTGGAGATTCTCGACAAGCTCCGGGATCGTTCGGACCGCCGCGTCGCTTTCATCCACATCGCGCTGCAGCGTCTCCACCATGTACTGAAAAATCATGGTTCCACTCTGCTGGTAAAAATCGGGCGCCCCCTCGAAATCTGGCAGAAATTGCTGTCAGAATACAGCGTGGGCCAGGTCTATACCAATGAAGATTACGAACCTGATGCCATCCGCCGCGATGAACAAGTGGGGGCGTTGTTGCAGTCCCATGGAATTCCCTTCCACAGCAGTAAAGATCAGGTCATCTTTGCGCGCCATCAAGTCGTCAAAGAAAACGGCGCTCCCTATACTGTTTATACCCCCTACAAAAACAAGTGGCTGAGTCACCTCACTCCGGAAGACATCGCGCCTTGTAACAGCCAGGATCATTTGCAGGGCATGCTTTTTCAGGTCACGTCTCCGCTGCCCCCGTTGTCCGGGATCGGTTTTAAGGAGAACAACGCCGTTTTTTCCGAACCGCTCCTGGATGAACAACGCATCCGCATCTATCATCAACAGCGTGATATTCCAGCGGTCGCGGGTACCTCACGGTTGAGCGAGCACTTGCGCTTTGGCACTGTCAGTATACGCCACCTCGTGCGCCAGGCCAGGGAATGGAACCAGATATGGCTGCAGGAACTCATCTGGCGCGAATTCTTCTCGCAGATACTCTATCATTTCCCACAGGTCGTTGATCAGCCCTTTAAAAAAGCCTATGCCGCAGTACCCTGGCGGGAGGATAAAACGGAATTCAACAGGTGGTGTGAAGGCCAAACCGGCTATCCCATCGTCGATGCGGGTATGAGAGAACTCAATCAGACCGGATTCATGCATAATCGCGTGCGTATGATCACAGCCAGCTTTCTGTGCAAGCACTTGCTGCTGCCCTGGTTATGGGGGGAACGCTATTTTGCGGAAAAATTGCTGGACTATGATCTCGCTTCCAACAATGGCAACTGGCAATGGGCCGCCGGCTGCGGCTGCGATGCCGCACCCTACTTTCGCGTGTTCAATCCCGACCTGCAAACGCAAAAATTTGATCCACAGCGGCGCTACATCAAACGCTGGGTGCCCGAGGTGGACACAGCGGCTTATCCCAAACCCATGGTCAATCATACCGCTGCCCGAATCCGCGCCATCTCGACCTATCGCCAGGCCCTGGCTGATAAAAAAACGTGATAAAATCCCGGCTATGATGCATTGTCATAATAAATTGACAGTTGTCATGATAAAAGGACAGTCTCAACGACAGCCATCCCTTATCCAAATAAATTTATCCCTTTAATATCAACTACTTAAAAGCAGGTTCCCTGGTATGTGTCCAGGTTTTATCCTGGCATAAATATTGCGTGAAAATGGCCGTGAAGGAGATGGCCGGGATTCTTATAAATCAAGAATCCCGACCTTTTTGTTTTAGCCTGTTCTATTCATAAACCTCCGAGAGCGCCGAGGCCGCCAAGCTGTTTTTATTAAAATTTACGAACAATTTTCTTAAAAAAATTTTTCTATCATCAAAGTTCTCATCGATGCCATTTTTATGTTTTTCGTTTCTTTGCGTACCTCTGCGTCCTCGCGGTGAATCATTCAGGTTAAATACTTCTTTATGCTTCGCTTCCACACACAACCGCATCAGAGTTGCCCTGCCAGCACGCAGACCTTTTTTAGCTGCAGCAGACGGCCGCTCTCCTCGTCGAACGCCTGCAGATAGAGAATATAAAGCCCGATGCGGCACCGTCTCCCCTCCTCATCCAGACCATCCCAGAACAGCGTACGTTGACTGCCGCTGGGTTCATAATTGCAGAGAAAGCGCACCTGCCGTCCCAGGGTGTCAAAAATGCGCAGATTGATCCGGGCTGTCTTGACCGGCAGCTGATACGAAATGGCGAGATGATCCTCATACCCGTCGCCATCTGGTGAAAAAGGATTGGGTGCCACCTCAAACGCAGCCTCTGCGGGCAACGCCTGGTGAAACAGACTGTTCTTCCTGCCGGCCGTATGACCCGCCGCGTCCACACTGCTGCCCCAATTGCTGCGTTCCGCGGCTGTGATCAGCGGCGACAGGCGTTCCAGAGATTTCCCGCGTTCAATACTCCACTGGTAATTCCAGCTCAGCGATTCCACACGCTGGTGACTGCCGTCAAAGAGCGACAGGGCATCCGCTTCAGAGCTCAACGAAGGCCAATCCGGGACGAGCGCGCCCAGAGCCTCTGCAGACACGTGAGAGGACAGCCAATTCTGGTCCGGACTCAGTAGCAAATAGCCAGCCGGCGGCAAGAGCGACTGCTGCAGCACCATGGTGCGCATCCGGCTGCTATCCGCATCGCAAACATGCCAGCCGCTGAGATCCACAGGCGCTGCGCCGTTATTGTAAATCTCAATCCACTCCGCCTCCCCGGAGGCCGGCAGTATCATGAGTTCATTCACAATCAACATGGGCTCTGCATAACCACTGAGAACCGGCAGACATAATCTGTTATTTTCCAGCCAGGCATCATCCTGGACTGTGGCCTCGACGCATACCGTGCAGGCACCCGCTGGTACGCGCGGCCATGTTACGGTGACCGTCCTGCGTTCTGTGGACGCCAACCCGGCAATCTCAAGCTGCTTGATGCCGATTGAATCTTCAGCTGCAATGCAGTAAAAATCAATCCGGACAGTAGACAGATCAGCAAGACCGCCATTTTCCAACGCGCAGCTGATCTGCGCCGGTTCATTTTCAATCCGCTGCGCGGGTTCGATCACCAGCGAACCCGCCACCAGCGCGACGTCGACCGCAAAGGGGCTGACACTGTTATAGCGTCCGGGCGTGGCGCCCGCCGCCGCACGGCAGGAAGCCCAGTTGGAGGATTCGCACGAGGGTGCACGCCAGCGTTTGCGTTCCAGAGAGACGAAACGGCCCCCGCCCCATTGGGCCGAGTAGACGAGGCTATCGCGGCACCGTCCCTGGGCGTCCAGCAGCCGGATTTCATCGCCGCTGTTATTCCATTCCGGCAAGGCGTGATTCACCAGCACATTTTCCACACCCGCCGCAAGCGCTGTATTGGCGGCGACGGCATATCCCAGCGGCGGCACGAGCCAGGATTGAGTGGCCAGCGTCACCTTTTTCTGTAAATCACAAAGCTGCCACTGGTGCAGATCAACCGCCAGGGTGTCGGGGTTATAAAACTCAATCCATTCCTGACCTTTTTCTTCCGTGTTATACATGATTTCGTTAATCAGCAGCGGACCACGGCCCAGCGGCAAGGTCGCACGCACAAAAAAGCGGTCATTGCCATGATTTTCATCCGCTGCAGCCACGACCTCCACCACCAGACAAAACATCGTTTCATCCGGCCGTGGACATTTCCATTGGCACCTGACCGAATCGCCCGCCAGCAGCATGTTCTGATGTTGATGTGTCGCAAGAACCGGTCCCAGCTCGTCCGCTGCAGCGCAATCCAAGACCCTGATGGTCTGCAGCCAAAAAGCGGACACAGCTTCGCCGCCCTGATTGACCACGGTAGCGCCAAGACAAATAGAGTCCGCGGCTGCCTGGCACATTGAAAAAATCGTCGCATCCAGCAAGGCGAGATCATAGGAGCATGGACTCGCTGAATTGCGAAAACCGGGCGTTCCATGCACGGCTGCGCCATGCGTCCAGTTTTCTGCGGCATCTCCCGAATCGTAGCGCATCTTTTCTTCGGAAATGCCCTCTTCATTTGGAACCGTGTAGGACCAGCTGCTCACCAGAATGGAATCGGGCGTATAAAGCGAGACCGTTTCGCTGCGGCTGTTGTTCAAACCATAACTTCCGAACTGGGCCGTATCAATGGTGAGGCGCAGTGTGCTGGCGGGAATGAGGTGCTGATATACGCTACTGTTGGTGGCATAACCGGGCACCAGAACCAGGGCATGATGGCGGGGGGGCAAACAGGTACCCATCCCGGAAGATCGCAAACGATTCCAGCCGCTGCCATCGGATAATATCCAATCCCGCAGGTCGGCCGTATCCACTGCGGAGAGATTGAACAGCTCGATGAATTCATCATAGCGTTCGTTTCCCGCAGGGTTGAACATGATTTCAGTCAGAGTCATTTGCGCCCGCGCGGGCTGAGATATCAGCAGCGCGATCAGCAGGCCGAAGCACAGGAGCTGCCGTGGATACATGGCGCCTCCGTTTTTTCATGGGAATGCCCTGGTTTGGATACTGCTCTGTCCTGGCCCATGTGCTCGGTTTTCCGGTCTGTTCAAGCGGGGGGCAATTGATCGAGCAAATTCTGCAGCGTGATATGACTCCAGCTTCTTTTTATGGCGGTTTCTGTTTTTTGAGCCATCCTGGCGGTCATGCGGTCGATGCCCGAAATCGGTGTGGTTGCATTTGCCAGGCGGCGCAGCTGCAGCATGACTTCAGCGGCAATCACCAGATCAGCGGGTTTGGCCGGGGCGAAACGCAACACATCCCCTTCGAGTATCACCAGATAGCGCGCTGCCGCCAGTTCTTCGGCGACAGTATGAATGACGTCTTCGGGAATGCGGAAATAATCCGATAGTTCTTCTTCAGAGATCGGATTTCTGGTGAGTGCATGCAGCTGATAGGTGAGCAGCAGAATTTTAAGCGAGAGATTTTCATAAAAGAGCGGTGAGAGATAGGGATGCTTCTCATTCCAGAGGATCTTGTCCATGTTTTGATGCGCATAAGCGACCTGGGCGGCAAAGAGCAGAATGGTCCAGCCCGCATAAAGCCAGATCAGCAGCAAGGGCAGAACCGCGAGACGCGCATAAATGGCGGCTTGAGAACCCTGTACATAAACCGTGCTGAGAAAGGCGGCAAAAATCCAGTTGCTCAACGTCCATAGAATAGACCCGATCACTGCCCCGGCAAATGCTGATTTGACCTTGACGCGGGTGTTGGGCAAAAAATGGATCAGATAATAAAAAATAAAGAGGGTCACCAGAAATGGGGCTGCATCCTGCAACAGCCAGATGGCAATGCCGTTGGGTTCAATGCGCTCTGTCCATTGAAGCAGGTTTGAGCTTATCGCCCATCCGAGCAGCGCAATGCCGAGTACGGGGACAAAAAATAGAAATCCGGCATATTCGAGGATAAGGCGGTGCATCGCGCGCACACTGCGGACGCGCCAGATGGCATTGAACGAACTTTCGATGGTGGAAATAATAAAAAGCAGGGATAACAGCAATAATACAAAGCCGATGTAACCGAGTGTTTCGATGTTGGCATTCATGACGAAACTCATGATTTGCGGCACCAGGATCGCAACCGCCTGCTCGCCCAACGGATGCAGGGCCAACGAAAGGATGGTGACGATGTACTGCTGCCAATCGAGGCTTTTCATCATGGCAAAAAGAACAGCCAGAAATGGGACCAGTGACAGCAGGGTTGTGTAGACCAGCGCACCGGCGCTGTCATAGAGCTTGTCGCGAAAAAACGCGCGCACCACGATAAAGCTCAACTGCAGATGTTTGTAAATGAAATCCCGCACCTTGGAGAGTTCCGACCGTTCCCGGTGCCAAAAATCATGAATGAAATATTTGCTCCAGATGGTAAAACGGTTCCATATTTCCCGCCACATTCGCAATCCTGCCTCCATTCGCTAAAACCACTGAAAAAGTATACACACAAATGCCAACAAAGTCAAGAAAAAGTCCAGATTGACCAGGGTAAAAATCGCTTGAAAACAACCCGGCCGTGCGGCAGTGCTCGGGGTCTTGCCCGCCGCTGAGAGGTAAGTGACCAGATCACGGCGAATCTTCAAGGTGACCTGATTGATGAACTGTGAGGATTGGTGGGGGACACGCACCGGGTTTATATGCGCTGGCGATTTGCAGGCGGCAAAAGAGAGAGGGTGAGAGGATCTCTGAAGAACCCCCGCTAATGGGGGCTCTCCACGAACAAAGTCTGGCTGCGTTTTGAACCCACGGATACAATCGCAATGGGCGTAGCGGTCAGCTCACGGATGCGGTGCAGATAGGATTGTGCTTTTACAGGAAGTTCATCAAATGAACGCGCTTCCTGGGTGCTGCACAGCCAGCCCGGATGGGTTTCATAGACGGGCTCGAGGTTTTCTTGAATCCAGAGTTCTGCGGGATAATGTTCCAGAATACGACCGTCATATCGATACCCTGTACAAATTTTGATTTCAGGCAGGGTATCCAGCACATCCATTTTAGTGATGGCCAGATGGGTGAGGCCGTTGACCATGGCCGCCATGCGTACGACCACCGCATCAAACCAGCCGCAACGGCGCGGACGGCCGGTTGTGGCGCCGTACTCGCCGCCCAGTTGGCGCATCTTGTCGCCAAATTCCCGGGCGAATTCGGTGGGAAAAGGGCCCATGCCGACTCGGGTTGTATACGCCTTGACCACGCCAATAACATGATCGATGCGGGTCGGGCCGATTCCCAGTCCGGTGCAGGCGCCGCCCGCGATGGGATTGGAGGAGGTGACATAAGGATAGGTGCCGAAATCGACATCAAGCATGGTGCCCTGCGCCCCTTCGATGAGCACCTCTTCACCCGCATCGATGGCGCGATTCAAATAGACGGTTGTGTCCTTGACAAAAGAATCGATGCGCTGATCAAAGGCGATATAGTCCTGGATGATCTGGTCCATATCCAGGCTTTCGCCGTCGTAAATGCGTTCGAGCACCTTGTTCTTGCTCTCGATATTGGCGATCAATTTTTCGCGCAGCGTTTTGCGATCGAGCAGGTCAACGATGCGGATGCCGCAGCGGTCGTATTTGTCCACATACGAAGGGCCAATGCCGCGGCCGGTCGTGCCGATTTTCGCCGCGCCCTGGGCATGTTCCCGG
>CAUJEL010000153.1 GCA_963169875.1 Candidatus Zhuqueibacterota bacterium | reverse complement strand
AAGCGGACCAGGAACAGGTCAATCTCACCCGCTTCTCGCTCTATTACCCGGAAAAACGCGAATTTTTTCTCGAGGGCGCCGAGGTCTTTACCTTCGGCGGCAGCGGACATTGGGGCCACGGCGACACCGACATGAATCTCTTCTACAGCCGCCGCCTCGGGCTGGCCGACGGGCATGAAGCGCGTATCCTCGGGGGCGCCAGAATGGTCGGCAAGATCGGCCGCTACCGCCTCGGCCTGATGAATATATTCACCGACAAGGTCTCCTATTCCGACGATAGCGATGCGATTATGGAAACAAATCAAGCCAATTTCTCCGTCCTGCGCCTCAGCCGCGATGTCTTGCGGCGCGGCAGTATCGGCATGATGCTGCTCAACAAGGAAGAGGTGCATTCCAGTCACTATAACCGCTCTCTGGGCATCGACGGCCATCTGCCGTTGAGTTCCTCGCTGACGCTGTCGGGTTATCTGGCCGGGACGAGTGGGCCGGCCCGGGTCAGCGGCGATGAGCGCGTGGACATGAACCAACAGAATCTCGCCGGGAAAGTCAGCCTCGATTATGACAGCGATCTATGGCAATTCTCCACCGCCTATCAGGATATCGGCGCGCGCTTCAATCCCGAGATGGGATTCAACCGCCGCAGTGATTATCGCCTCAGCAGTGCGTCGCTGGAATACTCGCCGCGGCCGAAGAACTGGAAGTCGATTCGCAAGCTGCAGTACGGGCTATCCGGAGACTACCGCGCCAATCATGAGGATGCGCTGCTGGAATCCAGCGTCGAGGCCTCCTTTGATATTGAATTTCAAAACAGCGCCCGGTTGGGTATGGAGATCGACCGCACCCGTGAATTCATCGATTATGATTGGGCCGTGCGTCCCGGTTTCGTCATTCCGTCACGCACCTATACGGGATACGAATTTTCCATCAGTGCGGAGAGCGACAAGGGCCGCACCATCGCCGCCAGCTTTGATGTAGAGTATGGCGATTATTACACCGGCCGCAGCGCCGGCGCCGGCGTCACCGGGGTGGTGACCCGCATCCAGCCGCTACGGCTGGAGCTCGATTATGACCACAATTTCATCGATCTCCCTGCGGGCCATTTTCACACCAATACGTTCGGTCTGCGTGTGTATTACTTTTTCTCGACCGAGCTGTATTTAAAAACCTATATGCAATGGAATGCGGACAAGCTGGAATTTGCGGGCCGTGAGCGGGTGATCAGCAACGTGCTGCTGCGCTGGATTTACGCGCCCGAGAGCAATCTCTACCTGGTGTACAACGACGGCCGCCTCATCGGACCGGATCAGACGGAGATCACCAATCGCACGGTGATGCTCAAGGCGACGTTCTTCTGGCGGAGGTAGAAGACATTCGCAGATGCTGCTTTTTTTGTCTTGTGCAAAAGAACGAGCGCTACCAGCAGACCCGCACGATTCGCCATGACGCTGGCGTGTGAGGGGCGAGGAAGCAGCGCCAGGTCGCAGATGCCGTCAAGCCGCCGCAGGCGTGATAGCCAAGCACGAGTCCTCTACAAAATTCACGGCCAGCGCCAGCCTTCCGGTTCATGGCATGCAAAAATGCCCGATGGGGGCACGAACGCTGGCCGCCTCGGATTGAATGAGATTCCGGATCATCTGCTTCAATTACCTGCGCCAGATGGGGTGCATTCAATACAAGGCTTGATTTAATCCTGCAGAATGATTACTTTTATCCTGCCCGGCAAGACAAGTCCGGAATCCTGATCTTGGATCCTCAGTTTCCGCAGTTCGAACAGTCCGGTTCGCTCAATCCAAACAAACGCCCGGTTCAGTCCTGCATCTCCAGGGTCTAACTGATTTACTGCCGATTTCACCGACGGGAAAAAACCTGTACGCGTATCATTTGCCAAACCAATCTTACTCATAGGTGGAGACGTATCATTATGAAAAGGTCAAGCCTGATTCTTGTTTGTGTTTCATGGTTTTTGGGGATCGCAAGCGCCCATGCTGCGCTGGAGGGCTACCAGCATATCAGTCCTGCTCCGGGCTCCCTGATGAACACCTGCCAATCTTCCATCATCATCCGCGAAGGGTCGCCCATCGACCCCGGTTCGCTCCAGTCCGGGTTGATCCGCGTGACCGGGACGAAAAGCGGTGCGGTGGACGGACGGATCGTGCTCGCCACGGATGGCAAAACCATCCTCTTCCAGCCGGATCAGGCCTTTCTCCCCAATGAGTCGGTTCAGGTCTGGATAGAACCGGGGATTCGCACCCGCGCACAGAACACGCTGCCCGCGGCGCACTTTTCCTTCCAAACGGGCGATTTGGACCTGGCAAAAATCAATCGTATGGCGCCGGAGAGCGCACGCACGCACTCCGTAAACGCGCCACAAGTATCAACGGTGATCTATGACAGCTCCGCCATCGGCGACGGCAAAATCCTGCTATCCTGGTATGGACAGCTGGGGCTGGTTTTCAAAGGCGATCCGGGTCTTGATGCATATATCATGATTTTGAACAACGATGGTTCTCCCTATTACCAGAAAAACATCGGTTCGACGCAGGGCGTCGGACTGGTCGATTTCAAGATGCAGCCCAATGGTTATTTTTCATATCCGAAAGTGCTGAGCAGTTATCAATGGACCGGCGGCGGCGCCGTCCAACATATCGTTCTCGATAATCACTTTGCCGTGGTGGACAGCTTTCAGATGGGCAACGGTTATACCGCGGAAACCCATGACTTCCGTCTGCTCGCCAACGGCCACGCCTTGTTGATGGCTTATTATTTGCTCCCCGTCGATTTGAGCAAGCTGGTCGCGGGCGGTCACCCCAATGCCTGGGTCGATGGCGCCGTGGTTCAGGAACTGGATGCCGATAAAAACGTGATCTTTCAATGGCGCACCTGGGATTACTTTGATGTCAAGCAAATCCCCTGGGCCATGGTGCAGGGCGTCACCCAACAGATCGTGAATGTCTTCCATCTCAATGCCATCAGCATGGATCACGACGGAAATCTGCTCCTCGGCACACCGGGTATGGGTCTCAAAGTGAACCGGCAGACCGGCGCGGTGATGTGGATCATCGGCGGTTTTATGAATCAATTCACCTTCACCGGCGTGCCGCTGCCCGAAGGAGCCGGCGATTTTGGCGGACATACCTTTGAACGGTTGGCGAACGGCAACGTCATGGTCTATGACAATTCCCCCTTTCCGTGGCAGCCAGGCGCCAATACCATCTCGGCCGAAGCCGTGGAATATCGCCTCGATGAAGTCAACCGCGTTGCCGAACTGGTCTGGAAATATATCCCGGCGCAATTCACCCCCGGCTGGCATGCGGGCAGTGTTCAGCGCCTTGACAATGGCAATACGGTGATCGGCTGGGGCGGCCCGACCGGGCTCTCCAAATCGCTGGTGATGAGCGAAGTGACCGCTTCTGGCGCAAAGGTTATGGATGTGTTTTTCGAGAGCGGCGAATTTGAGAGCTACCGCGCTTTTCGGGTTGTAATTGACGGCACCGAGCCCGCGATCACAGCAACGCGGTCCGAAGTGGCGCCCGGCAATATTTACACCTTCACCAGCGTCGATTCGGCCGAAACCGGCGTGCGCATGAAGGTGGACAGCTATTTCGGCAGCGGTTATAATGAACTCACCGTTAAAACGTATGATTTTGCGCCGCTGGCGCCGGAATTTTTCGGCAAGGCGCCGCGGGTGCTGCCGGCCAGGGCGATGGTGTCCAGTTTTGCTATTGCCAATTTTCAGGGCGATATCCGCTTCAACACCAGCGCCTGGCATATCACCAATCCGGCGGCCACGCTGATTTATCAGCGCGAGTATGAAAACCGCGGCCTGTTTCTGCCTCTGGAGACCACCTACAATCACGTCACCGGCGAAGTGAGCGCCCCCATCACCGGACTGGGTGAGTTCATCCTGGCTGAGCCGGACCTGGATGCGGTGGTTTTCACCCCGCGGCTGGATTCCCCCGCGGATTCCGCCCGGGTCAATCAAGAGCTGCCGGTGACGCTGCGCTGGGCCCCCGTGGGATTTGTCAGCGGTTACCAACTGCAGATAAGCCGCGATGCGGTTTTCACCGACAAGGTGGTGGACGAACCCATGCTCACCAATGCCATCTATAACTTTGCCGCGACCGCCAACACCACCTATTTCTGGCGCGTCAAGTCGGTCAATGAGGCGGGCGTCAGCGAATGGACCCGCGCCTATTCATTCACCACGGTCCCGGCCATGGTGCGGGTCATTTCGCCCAACGGCGGCGAAAAGTGGCAGCGCGGCCTCCCCTATTACATCCGCTGGCAGTGCAATTTCCCCGACCCCGTGGTCCTGATGCTCAAAAACAGTGCCGGCGTCAGCAGCATCATCGATACCGTCGCCAATACGTTCAGCTTTAATTGGGAAATCAGCCCCAAGCTCGCCCCCGGCGCATACAAAATTCTGATCAAACATATCCATCGCGATGCTTTGGCCGATACGAGCGACGCCGCGTTTTCCGTCATCGACACAACCGCCAGCCGGGTTGCGGCAGCGGACAAGCCCGCCGGCCAATATGCCCTGCATCAGAACTATCCCAATCCGTTCAATCCGGTCACGGCCATCCGCTTTGACCTGCTCAAATCAGAACAGGCGACCCTGATTGTTTATGATGTGACCGGCCGGGAAGTCGCTCGGCTGCAGGATGGATTGTTGCCAGCGGGCGCGCACACCGTGCGGTTCGACGGCTCCCGGTTGACCACGGGGATGTATCTCTACAAAATAGAGACCCCTTCATTCACACAGATGCGCAAGATGATGCTGCTCAAGTGACCGGAGAGGATGAATCAGCGCTTCCGGCCTAACTTTGCAGGGACAGAATGCAGCGACAGGAAAACGTTCTGCCTGCGCACTGGCTTCGCACAGACAGAATGCGGTGATCAGAAAACGTTATGCCTGCGCAATGGCTTCGCACAGGCAGAATGCGGCGACAAGAGACCGTTATGCCTTCGGCATGGCTTTGCACGGACAGAATGCAGCGACAGGAAAACGTTATGCCTGCGCAATGGCTTCGCACAGGCAGAATGCGGTGATCAGAAAACGTTCTGCCTGCGCACTGCTCCACTTGGGTGGTGCCACGCGCCCGAGCGGATTCCCCCTGCGGGGGCCGCCACCCGGCATCGCATCAGCAGGCGAATAAAACAAAGATGGAAAGACTGGTATGATACAAAGACGCGCGAAATCCGCCGAACGCCATAATCCGGGCTTTTACGCCGATGTCCTTACTCTGGCGCTCCTGCTCGCCTGGTATTCGGCCGGGATGACGCAGCCGCAGCGGCTTGAACAAAAGGCTGGACCGGCGCAGACAAACGCCCACACCGCCGCGCAGCAGCCGATGATCATGGCCAACGGCGTTTCCGTGGCCAGTGACTTTCCCCACATCTCGGTCACGACCCGGGAGAATCCGGCGGAAGGGTACATTTTCATCAACAACTGGCGTGACGACGGGCCCTATAATATCATCTTCGATGATCGCGGTTATCCGGTCTGGTATATGCGCACCGGCTATGGTGACCGCCGCCGCGACTTTAAAGTGCAAAAAAACGGCGTCATCACCATGCTGACCCGCAGCGGTCCGTACCGCTTTCTCGGCTTTGACAGCGATTTCAACCAGGTGGATTCCTACACGGCGGTGGACGGATATGGCACCGATGAACACGAGCTGCAGGTGCGGGCCGATGGGGCCTATTATTTGATCGGCATACGCTCAACCACCGTGGACATGAGTCCATACGTCAGCGGCGGTCAAAAGAACGCGCAGGTGAGCGAAAGCATTGTCCAGGGCTTTTCGCCCGGTCACCAAAAAATATTCCAGTGGAAAGCCTGGGATCATTTCGATATACGCGATGTGCAAATGGAAGATCTGCGCAGCGGCTCGATCCGCTTTCCCCATATGAATGCGATCGATTTTGATTCGGACGGACAGTTGCTGCTCTCCAGCCGCCATTTGAGTGAGATAACCAAAATCGACCTCGCAACGGGTAAGATCATCTGGCGTCTGGGCGGCGCCCACAATCAATTCAAATTCATCAATGATCCGCTCAATGGATTCACCAGCCAGCACGATATCCGTGCCATGGGCAATGGTCATTACACCCTTTTTGACAACGGCAACCTGCACCAGCCTCCGGTTTCACGCGCCGTTGAGTACGCCCTGGATTTGCAGAACATGACGGCCACCCTGGTCTGGGAATATCGCAATCCGCCGGGCAGCAATTATTCCTATTACATGGCAAATGCCCAGCGGCTGGCCAACGGCAACACCCTGATCAACTGGGCCATTGGCGATCGCCCCAAAGCCACCGAAGTGCGGCCAAATGGCACCGTGGCCTATGAGATGAATTTCGCCGATCAATATCACTGCTACCGGGCCTTTCGCTTTCCCTGGAACGGCCGTGTGGCGCGTCCTTACCTGATCATCGAACCCTATCTCAATCAAGTGGCCCTGATCTTTAATAAATTCGGCGATCCGGATGTGCGTTACTATCGCATCTACGCCGACACCCATGCCAATGCCACACAATTGATCGATACCAGTAAAACCACCCTCAAATTGCTGTCAGGGTTTAGCAACGGCGTGCGCTATTATTTTCGCGTCACAGCGGTCGATAAAAACGGCCTGGAGAGCGAACCGTCCAACGAAGAGTCCCTGGTGATAAATTTTACGCCGGCGGGGCAAAACATGGTGCGCAACGGCGATTTCACCCAGAATAACGCCAACTGGACATTTGAACTGCAGGATACCGGCCAAGGAAGCTTGCAGATCATCAACGGCACTTGCCGGGTGCAGGTCGACAACCCCGGGCCGAATATCTACGACGTCCAGTTCCGCCAAAACGGTTTGGCCCTGACCCGTGGCCGTGCGTTTCTTTTTGAGTTCGATGCGTGGGCCGATCAGCCGCGCATCATCGAGGCCAAAGTGGGCCAGGATAACGCGCCCTATATTAACTACAGCAGAATCGGACTCATGGCCATTTCCAATCAGAAAAAGCATTATCAGTACACATTTACCATGACGGATCCATCCGATGGCAATGCGCGCGTGGTTTTCAACTGCGGCAAGTACAATGGTTCGGTCACTTTTGACAATGTCAGCCTCAAGGAGCAAATCGATTCCGGCGTTGAAAGCGAATCTGCAGAGCAGCAGCCGGAGCGTATGGTGCTGATGAATTACCCCAATCCCTTCAATGCGGGGACCGTCCTCCGGTTCAACCTGGAAAACAGCGGCGGCGTGGAACTGAACGTCTATGACCGGATCGGACGCCTGGTGCAGACCCTGGCCCCGGGATGGCTGACGGCCGGCGCGCACGAAATCAAGTTCGAAGCACAGGATTTGAGCTCCGGGGTTTATTTCTGCCGCCTGGCAGTATCAGGTCGGGATGGCCGTCCGGCTTTGCGGGCGGCCCATAAAATGATCCTGCTGCGCTGAGTGTCCGGGTAGAAAATTGTGCCTTGTTTTTTAAATAAATATGATTATTATTATAGCTTGGGGGTTATGCTGATACCTCTTTAAGGGAGATTCTTATAGACAAAGAACTTTTTGAAAAAGCATTAAAAATGCCTCCGAATGATAGAGTAACATTTGCGGAATTGATTCTCGCAAGTATCGATTTTGAGGATACAGAGATTCGCGAGAACTGGCTACAAGAGGTACATGATCGTATGGAGGCTGTTAGACAAGGTCGGGCAAAACTATCAGATTTTGAAAGACTGTATAATGCAGATTAAGATTCATCCATTAGCTGCGAAAGAATTTGATGATGCAATAGAATGGTATGAATTGCAGTCACAAGGTCTTGGGGATCGTTTCCGATATGCTGTCATTGGACAGATAAACAAGATTCGAATTCATCCACGATGGTATCTTATAGAGGATGATGAAATTTATAAGTCATAAGTGCCCAAGTTCCCCTTTAAAATCCTGTTCACAATAGACGACGAGAATTTCATCATTATTGGGGCAATGGCCCACTTGCACAGAAAACCCTGGTATTGGCAAAACAGGTTGCGTTAACACAAGTTTTTAGCCGGCCTTTACCGTCCGTAGCTATCGCCGCCATGATAGCGATAGAAAACGATGTCGCTTTGGCGGTTTCATTTTGTGCAGTTCAGCGGCTAACACATCAGCGATAAAATCCCCCCCAAAAGCCATTTTCCTGTATGTTTGAATACATTTTGGGGCTTTGTATTTCTACTGAAGAGAGGACACGCATTATAAAAAAGAACAGGTATGAATCGCCGTCCCGGAGCAAGTCCGCGCCGACGCGCAAACATCAACAGCCCAATCGGCCGGCAAACGCGTCGCCACGGACGCGAAGGCAGATCTCATCCGGCGAAAAGGAATTTCTGGCCGGCACGGCGGTCAATCCCCACCAGCGCCTTGTGCTGGAAAAGGGCAGCCGTGAAGTGTCCGTCCGCGCGGTCGATCTGATCTGTCCGATCGGTCTGGGGCAGCGGGCGTTGATCGTCTCGGCGCCGGGGTTGGGCAAAACCACCCTATTGAAACACATCTGTCAGGCGGTGGTGAACGGATACCCGGAGATGAAGGTCTATTGCGTGCTGGTGGATGAGCGGCCCGAAGAGGTGACCGATTTCGTCCGCAGCGTCAACGCCGAGGTTTTTTCATCCTCCATGGATCACAGCCACGAAAATCACATCAAGATAGTCGACCAGGTGGTGGAACGGGCCTTTGGCGAGGCGGCAGCGGGACATCATGTGATGATTCTGATTGATTCGCTGACGCGGCTGGCACGGGTGCATAACGCGCAGCGGGCCAGCGGCGGGCGGATCATGTCCGGCGGCGTGGGCGCCGGCGCCCTGGAGACGCCGCGCCGCATCTTTGGCGCCGCCCGCAACGTCGAAGGGCTGGGTTCGATCACCATTATTGCGACGATTCTGGTCGACACCGGCAGCCGCATGGACGAAGTGATTTATGAAGAGTTCAAGGGGACGGGCAACATGGAATTGACGCTCTCGGCTGATCTGTCCCAGTTACGGATTTTTCCGGCCATCGACATCGTCAAAAGCAGTACGCGCCGCGCGGAATTACTGTACCCCGCGGAACAGTACCAAAGCCTGGAGCGGCTGCGTCGCGCCCTGGCCTCGCTGGAGCCCGCCGCGGCGATGCAGAAACTGCTCGCCCTGCTGTCCACCTATGCCAGCAATGATGAACTATTGCAATCCATCGAAAAAGCCCTGGGGTAATGTCCGCATCACGATCCATTGGACGGGGTTGGGGGATGCAATTCAATGGTTTCGGGAAATCAAGCGAAAAAGATTAACTTGTTCTCGAGACGCTTGCGCGTCTCGGGAATCGCGCGGGTCGACTGACAGCACTCATTCGCGAGTGCAAACCCTCGCGAACGGACAAGAGCCTGTATCCTGCCATAACCTCTTGAAGTACCGCAGGCCGATACCCAAACAGAAACTCGCGAATGGATAAGAGCTTGCGATCTTGCTATAATTGTTCCTACCAAGCTATGGTTTTATCTCCCAAAAGATCGTGGAGGCCGCACGCTTTATCGCGATCCATGGATTGCAGCCAATCCGCCAGCTTCAATGCTGCCACATAGGGATCGGTGTCTGCGTCGACCGCCGCGACGCTGGTTTGCAGGCGACCTGGATGCAGCGATACCACGCGAATGCCCTCGCGCCGCAGCTCATGATCGAGGCATACGGACAGCATGTTTTGGGCACTCTTTGCGATGGAATAGGCGTAGATGCCGCGGAACTCTCCCTGGGCCATGCGGGAGATGGAGCCAAAGCGCGAACTGATATTCACCACCAGGGGATTCGTCGCCTTGCGCAGGAAGGGCAGAGCCGCCCGGACGCAACGGAACGCGCCGACGCAATGGACGCGGAAGAGCGCTTCCATATCCGCGATCGTGGTCTCGGCCAGCCAGCGCGTCTTTTTGATATTTCCCGCATTATTGATGAGAAGATCCAGCGCATCGGTTCTTGCCGCGAGTACGTTTGCAATGGACGCCTCGACCTTTTCCTCCGTCACATCGGCGCAGATCGGATAGCAGCCATCTACCTCCGTCAAGGCCTCCACATCGGCTGATTGGCGGACCAGCGGAAAGACCATCCAGCCGCGCTCGCGGTAGACGCGCACGACTTCACGGCCGAATCCGCGGCCGGCGCCGGTCACCAGGATGGATGGCATGGTTTCATTAACCTCCCATTGAAAATATTACTTGCATTTAGGGGACGGAATACGTATAATATATTAAATAGGTACGTATAATGAGGTGCAAACATGGATTCCAAATTAACGCTAAAATTAGATAAAAAAATAATCGACAGAGCCAAATTGTTTGCCAAGAGCAACAATACCAGCCTTTCGTACCTGGTAGAGGGATTTTTTGCACGACTGCTTGAAAAGGAACAAAAGCTTTCGCTGAAGGCGTCTCCAACTGTGAAAGAACTGTCCGGCGTGTTAAAAATAAACAATGAATCGGATATTGATCTGTTAAAAGAAAAATACTTGTTGGAAAAATATTTGCATGACTAGGCTATTTATCGATACAGATGTAATTCTGGATTTGCTTCTGGAACGTCAACCTTTCTATTCTTCATCTATGCAGCTATTTACGTTGATTGAAGAGAAAGCGGTGATGGCGTACACATCACCTGTTGTGCTGGCGAATATCTATTATATCTCTGCAAAAATTCTCAAGAAAAAGAGGGCGCTTGAATACATTCGTAAACTTTTGACACTCATCCGGATTGCGCCCATCGACGAAAAAATCATGCTGCTGGCGGCCAACGCTTCATTCAAAGATTTTGAGGATGCGATTCAATATTATTCAGCGAAGCAAGAGGCCATTGGTTTTCTGATAACAAGAAACAAACCGGATTTCAAAGTTACAGATATGACGGTTTGTACCCCGGACGAGTACCTGACTGTCTATCATCATACCTCACCAAACTGACAATTCTCCAAATTTTCGCTCAACTATCCTTCCTGATGCATATAACCATGAACCGCGAATTTCACCCATCTTGCTACTATGCAACAAACGGGATGAACCGCCTTGTGCGCTGTGCGTACGCCTCATACGCCGGGTAGCGCTCGCGCAAAAGTTTCTCTTCAACATAGACCCGCATCGCCACGCCTGCAATGCCCAAAAATCCGATCCCTATACTCTCAACCGAAAGATGCGTCAGGACGCCTGCCCATAAAAAGTACAGAACAGCGGCATAGATTGGATGTCGCACATAGCGATACGGACCCGATGTCACCAGTTCTCCCTCTGTCGGATCCCCTCCGGCATGGAAACTTCGTCTTCCAAAGGTCACGCGGGCCCATATCATCAGTGCTACCGCCGCGACTTGCAGCGCAATGGAGATCACATTGTCACCAAAGAGGCTGTCGCTCTTGATGAGCAGCAGCAGGGCAATGACCATGATTATAAAGCCGAGTTTTGAAATGGTTTTCAACAATTATCATGCTCCTTTCAATATCCCTATCCTGCGCATTTTGAACACTTGCAGCATTCTTCCATTCCATTTGCTTTTTCAAATGCTTCGCGTCCTTCAGTGATTGAAAAATAGATCAAACCCAATGCACCCAAACTGTCAATGAAACCAAAACCGGTGAGTTGATATACGATGCTCGCGGCAAGCAGAACAAGTGACATGTAAAGGCATACGAGCGTGCACCTGGAATCCGCGATAATCGGCGGTGAGTCCAATGCGTATCCCACTTTTTGTTTGGCGGCGGCAAGGGCCCACATCGTCATAATGGAGATGATCGAGATGATAAGGCCAGGCAGTGTTGATTCAGGCTTATGACCGGTCAGAAGATTAAGGATGGCGGATATGCCAAGGCCGGCGGCGAGCAGATAAAACGATGTGCCGGTAACCCGCAGGGCCGTTCGTTCGAAGGATGAGCGCGGTTGATCCGGATTCTTACGAATACGCAGTATCATGGTGAATATTCCCACGCCCGACAGCACTTCAATAAAGGAATCCATGCCGAAACCAAATAACGTAAGCGCTTCATCCTCGGCGCCAAAATAAATCGAAACCAGCCCTTCGACAATGTTATATGAAATGGTGAAACAGGCCAGCCAGAGCGCGTATTGCCAGTATTTGCTTTTATTGCTTTGATCGGTACTCATCATACCTCTTTGCCTTAGAATTAAGTTCTAACAGGTTGGCGCGCATGCGCTTTGCTGGCCCACAGATGATACTTTTGCAAATATTTTTTTTTAAAATTGACTTGATTTTCAGAGACTGATTGGCTAATTTACCGATGTATAACGAGAAAGAGGTTGCCGGATATGGCCTGACACTCTGAAAACGAGGAAACGGCTGGGTATTTATATGCTTCCAGGCCTTTGACAGACTACAATTGCTTCGATTGCTTAGCCCCCAGCAAAAACAAAATTCCTGCCAATTATCAGCAGCTCATCAATCAATCTATTGACTATGGCTGTGCGGTTCTTCAGCTCAATGCATGGGAGACCCTATGAAGACGCTATCTTCTACGTTATTCCCGATTTTGTTAATCTCTGCCCTATCGCTGGCACAGGAAACAACGGTGCAATTACCTACGAACGACCCCAACAGTTCTTTCAACATCACAAAAAATAATGGCACGAGCGTTTTCAAGGTCGAGGGCGATGGCCGGATGAGCGGTGACGGCAGCGGTCTGTCGAATGTTAAGCCAGTCGTAGCCTATGCGCAAGGCAATCAAAGTGTTATTTTTCATGAAGGGGCGATTCCCGGGCTCAATCTTTACGAGGCTCAAATTATGCGAGAAGTCACAATCAGCTGTCCCGGCCCGGGCATAATTTTCGCACAAGCCAGCGGCTACTGTGATTGGGAAAGCATAAGAGAGGATCTCGCAAGAATTTGGTTCCATCCGCACCCAACGGTAACCCCTACTGATAGCTGGGAAACCCCGGATTTTCATAATCTGCGCATTGTCAGCGATTATGAATGTGCCGATTCATCCGACCAATTCACTTCCTGGTCAATTACCAAAACATATACGGTAGGCAGCGCACAAGACTATACCGTGAAAATATGCGCCGACAAGCCGTTCAGTTACTCAAAATTCTTGATCGGCGATGTGGTTCTCCAGCTTATGTTTTTCCCGACAGGCGGCACCGGGCCTTCACAATTCAAATTTGCCTCCTCTGAAATTACGGAAGATATGAGTTCTTTCTCAGCAAACAGCCTCGACGGATCTTTTACAGCCCCCACAGATGAAAAAGAAGCAACAAGCGATAAGGAAAGAATAAGCAAACTGGAAAGTGAGCTTGAGATTTTAAACCAAAAACTGGATCGTCTATTGGAGAAAAATGGATCAAGACCCAATGAGCCTTGATGCTACCTTAAACCTGTCGTCCTTGTAAGGACCTTATAACATCTGCGGCACAAATCCGCGCCTGCGCCATATGCGCCACAGACATACAATACTGTCCGACGAACCCAAAGGATTCCTACTGAATGACACCCCTTTTTATTACCCTGTCATTCACCAGGAACCCTTTTAGCTATACGGCAAGAGCAGTCAATCATTCCTCGCTGAAATAATCAGAGTCGATTTTCTTGATTTCATAGCGGGCGGAGGTTGAAACACCAACGCACATTCCTTGCAGGTTATTCTTGGGCAATTTTCGTGCGGATGGACTTTTTCCGTGTCACGAATGAGACTGTATTATGTTTGGATGATTTTTGCCGCTTTTTTGCTTCATCAAAAATTTTATCCAAGTCAAAATCATATTTTGAAGCCTGGTTTTCGCGTATTTTACGAACTTCCTCGACAATGGGGTCTTTATACATTTCGTTATTCTCCCAATAATTCTTCCGGGGTACAAATCACCGGACAAATATATCCATTTTTTAAACAGATGGATTGGATGGTCTGCGACATAAATGCATTCGCAATATGCGCACAGTTCCATGTCATCAGAAAATCCATCCCATGAACAGCAGCAATTGCCACGTGGGCAGCATCGATAGCTGCTTTTTTCGGAATTGCTTTTGAGTTTAATAATGCAGCAGCTAATAATTTAACATCATCAGTTATTTCCAGTTTCGGAAATTTGGAAATAATTTTTATCCTGTCACTTGCAAGCTGTCTGTCTCCAGAACTTGATTCATCAAACACAAATTGAGAAATATAAATATCAAAGTCGTCTTTTTTATTAGTCCACCATTGATTTGTAATCTGTTGATGTGCAGCAACAATTAAATCCCTGCTTGGTGATGCGACAAGATAGCTAGGGATGGTTGTCTCGAGATATAATTTTGGTCTCATATAAAAATCTCCCCAAAAAGAACTATCAAAAATGCCAAATTTGAGTGACATGCGCCGGGAGGCAAAGGTAAAACCGATATACAAAAATTTCATTAAAACGCGCTGGAAACTACTTATATACAACGGCATCCCGGTCGCGTAAACACCAGTGCCATGAATAGATTATGATTGACGAGCCGCATATTCATCCAACAATCTGCGAATCATTTTCTGATAAGGTGTATTGAATTTTTTGGCTTCTTTTTTGAAAAACGCGATACTGGATTTGCTGAGGGCGATGGTGACCTTGACGGTCTCTTCTTTTAAAGCCAACTCTTCAGGCGAGGGGAGGAAATCTGACATGATCCTTACTTTGCCAATCGGCTCATCACTATATATTATTTTCTCTTTCATATATTTTCTTTCCTTTGCTTTATCGAAAAATATCAAAAATAAATATAAATAGCAATATATTTATATGGCTACATCCTCCACACCTGCCCACTCAGCGGCAGCTCATTCAACTCCGCTCTGGCCTCGCGCCAGGGCGGGTTGTGTTCGCGCATCAGGGCGAGTAACCTGCCGCGTTCCTTCTTTTTGAACTAACAAGAAATCCTTGTGAGTTGCCTCCTGCTGCAATTCACCCTCGGCATAAATATTCTGTAGATGTAAACTGATATTTTGCTGGGTGGTCTGAAACAACTCTGCCATGGTCTGCTGCGTCAACCAGACTGTTTCATTTTCCAGCCGGACATCTATTTTAATCCGGCCATCCTCAGACTGATATACCAGGAACTGACCTTTATAAGCAGGCTTGTTTTCTTTTTTTTTCATAATGCCTCAAACGGGAAAAGCAGCAAAATTTCCATTGCCATTAAACACGATCACAATGTGTTTACGTTCTTTCTAAAATCAAGTTAACCAAGAGTGCCGATACTTCAAAGGCTGTTTTTGCGATTTTTATGCGTTGAATCTTATATCCGTCTACGCCCGTCCCCGATTTGTCACATCCGCCACACCAGCCCACTCAGCGGCAGCTCGTTCAACTCCGCCCGGGCCTCGCGCCACGTCGGATAGTGTTCGCGCAGCAGGGCGAGGAACTGCTCGCTCAAGAAATTGACATTCCCTATCAAAAGCTGATAACTCCATACCCTCGTGATTGCGCCAGGAAGGAAATGAAAGCCTCCTTGTCATGGCAGGAATAGTATATCATTCCTCGCTGAAATAATCAGAGTCAATTTTCTTAATTTCATAGCGGGCGGAGGTTGAAACCCCAACATCATTTTCGATCATCAGCTGGGCGAGTTGAAGGCCATCTATGAGTATCAGTTTGTTTTCTATATTCGCGGCATATTGGCGTGCATCATTCGTAAATGTCGATGTCGTAATAAAAACGCCCTTCCTGGCCCGTTGTCCCTGTAAGGCGCCGGCAAATTTCTGCACCTCGGGCCGGCCGATGGTGTTTTGCCAGCGTTTCGCCTGAATGTATATAATATCAAGGCCCAGCTTGTCCTCTTTGATGATTCCATCAATCCCGCCGTCTCCGGTTTGACCGATGGCTTGCCCGGCATCTTTTCTTGATCCCCCATAACCCATTTTTACCAGTAGTTCAACGACCATGCGCTCGAAAAAGGAGGGGGAGGATTCCATGACTCGTTTGAGGATCTGGTCAGCAAGATCATGGCGGATTTTCTGATAGGCCTGTTCCAACACCTCCTCCGGCGTCTGCCTTGAATCAATGCCCTCGTTTTCTTGAGCGGTGTCTTTGGGCGTCCGCTGACGAAACTCTTTGAACTCCTCAAACTTTTCTAGATATTTCACATCGATGCGATCGATTTTTTCATTCAGGACGCCCTGGCCGCGGCTGGTGATTTGAAAAAAGCCGCGGCGAGTTGATTGCAGGAGTCCGGCTTTGATCAGATAAGTTCGCGCCCATGCTACTCTATTGTCAAAGATAGCTTGTTGTCCACTTGGCAAAAGCTCATTTCTTTCCGGTTCGGACAGCTTGAATCGATCGGCCAAGGCCTCAATCGTTTCTCGTAAGCCATGTTCCTTTCCATCACTGTTATAGCTCAGCAATGGGAGCATTATGGTCTGATAATCGGGGATTGCCATGACATTCCTTTACTTTAGTGGCCAAAGAGCCTGTGGATCTGGTTCGGGTTGGAGCTGTATGGCAGCCGATGCCCTGTGCC
The DNA here is from genome assembly GCA_963169875.1 of Candidatus Zhuqueibacterota bacterium. Taxonomy (GTDB): domain Bacteria; phylum Zhuqueibacterota; class Zhuqueibacteria; order Residuimicrobiales; family Residuimicrobiaceae; genus UBA2214. Next base: position 57,389 of record CAUJEL010000153.1, on the reverse strand, counting down.
GGACAACATGCAACAGAGAATTCCCCAATTTGATCGTGCGGCACAAAGCGCTTGAGAAAATATATAAATCAACGTTCTAAGAGCATTAGGCCTGCTGGATGTTGTTCTTGCTCTACGAAATCCCCCAAATACCAGAAAGACAAATTGGTTTTTTCAAGTCAATAGATTTTTTGTTATGTTTTTAGTGTGCCAATTGCTATGCACTTGCCGCTGCTTTGCGAGCCTCTATCAGTAATCCATCGTGATCACATTTTGCCAATTCATCAAATAACCTGAGGGTGCGATTGATTACCCCGGCATGAGGCGCAATCTTTCGCGCATTGCGGAAGGTTTCGATGGCCTTATCTACACAAAGAGCATCGTCTTTCTTCTGTTTTGCTGTATCCTTTTTACATAAAGCCAATCCACACAACGCCAGACCTTTTGCATCCAGAGCTGTATAGAACTCGGGTGTTTGGGCAAGCATGTCATCTGCTTGATTAATGGCACATGCAAAGGCTTGACATGCTGTTATTTCATCCCCCTGTCGCGAGGCGACAATTCCTTGCAGAACGCTTAGAATGTGGTTATATTGCGGCACATGATATTTTAAAGCGGTGATGACTGTGTCACAAGCTCTGTCTAAATCGTTTTGGGAAAGATAAATCTGTACTGTTTCCCCACGTCCTACAATTTGCACATCTTGGTCCGATATTTCATCCGCTATTTGCACTGCTTTTCCAATGAACTCGAGGGCTTTGCGCGCATCATCCAAAGCCGCATACGCCAAACCAAGGTTGTTTAGCGAATTCCCTTCGCCCCGGCGATCGCCGATTTCTCTTTCAATGACCAAGGCCTGTTCATAGAACTCGATGGCTTTGTGTGCATCCCCCAAATCCGCATACGCCAGACCAAGGCTGCCGAGTGCATTCCCTTCGCCGCGGCGATCGCCGATTTCTCTCACGATGACCAACTGTTTTTCATAGAATTCGATGGCTTTGCACGCATCCCCCAAATCCGCATACGCGTTGCCAAGGTTGCCAAGGTCAGCCCCTTCGCCACGTCGATTGCCAATTTCTCTTTCAATGACCAATGCCTGTTCATAGAACTCGATGGCTTTGCGCGCATCCCCCAAATCTGCATGCACCATACCAAGGTTGCCGAGGGCATTCCCTTCGCCGCGGCGGTCACCGATTTCTTGCTTAATGACCAAGGCCTTTTCATGGCACTCGATGGCTTTGCGCGCATCCCCCAAATCTGCATACGCCAGACCAAGGTTTCCAATAAAAGCACATTCCCATTTGCGGTCCTCGCCTTCAATAGACGCGTCGATCCCCTGTTGATAATAAGATATGGCTTCTTTTATTTTGCCAATGAAATAATGTGAAAGACCTAAACCATTGAAATTCATCAAACGTAAATTATGATCCTTGATTTTGTCTTTCATGCTTAAATGTAAATCAATCAGCAAGCGATAATGTCCCCAAAGAAGAAGGTAGTCAAAATCGATTTCATCTAGCACATGTGCAGCGCCATCATAATCTCCGGCGGTATACCGCAGGTCAAATTCAGTCAATTGTGCGGCGAGATCATTCAATTTTTTCCATTCAGCGCGAGGTTTACGCGCTTGGGCAAAATATTCCGCAGCTTTCAGCGTTAAAGCAGGTCTGGAAAAATCATTAGTCTCCTGTGCACTTCGTACAGGTATCAAATCATGCACAAATTCCCGATCTACAGGATGCAGGTAAAATCGACCGCCTTCTTTGTGTGTAAAGTGCATGTTCGCCAAACGCTGCAATATCGGCGCGCTGTCTATGGTAGGCACATGTGATGCAAGCAGGTAGTCCACGGCTGCCGAAGTCACGGGACGGTTGTATATCGCCAGCGCTTGCATCACCATTTGTGCGTTCTTATCCAAGCGGCTAAAGGCTTCGCCCACAAGCGACTCCACCACGTTTTCTGGAAGCGGCATGGCAAGTAGTTCTTCCAGTGTTGTGTAACGGTCAGCGGCAAGAATGGCAAAGAAAGCCTCGAGCGCGCGGGGGAATCCTCTCGTTTTATTACGAGCGCGTTTTAGCACCTCCTCGGAAGCAGACTTTAATCCCAATCGTCCATCACTATCCATTTCGCGCAGGATATTTTCTGCGTAGGGTGACTCTAGGCCTTCGTCGAGCGTGAGCACACGCTGTCTACCCGGCTCGCACAAGTTCAAATCACGCGGCGCAATACGCGAAGTGATCAGCACATTGACTGTATGATGGGGGCCACAAATTAATGCCCGTAAAGCTTCACCCAGTTCCGTGTCACGAATTTTCTCCGTCTCTGGATCTATAAGAGGTTCAAAGTTATCCAGGAGTAGCAAAATGCGTCCATCGTTGAATCTATCAAGTATTGCATGCATCTTGCTTTCAGTGCTGGTTTGTGGGTTTTTATAGATAGCGTCCAGTTGCTTCGCAGTATCGTCGGGGAGCAACTTGCACAGATCATAAAAAATGTTGATGAATGTAGCGCGATGACTGCCGCTTTCACTAAGATAAATGATTCCCCGCACTGGCATCGCACCCAATTCATCGGGCAATTCCCCGGTTTCGATTGCTTTGAGCAAGCGGCACACCATCGCCGTTTTCCCGACACCTCCGCGTCCGACAATAGTTAGCACACGTTGTGCGTCATTACGCAGAAAATCTGCAATTTGTTTTGTTTCAATGTAACGATCTTGAAAATAGGTTGGTGCAATACCGGGGGGAGGATTGATAAATTTTGTTTCTGTTTTTTTCGAAGCAGGCGTTTTGGAATTTCGTTCGCGTTCCAATCCCTCCTTGATATTTTTTTTTGTTAGCTCTTGCGCTGCCTCAGGGTACGCAATGATTTGTTGTTGAATTTGTATTTGCTCCTGCAGTTCTTTTATTTCTGCTTTGATTCGATTTTCTTCATCGCCATGGGCGCGGTGCAAATCGCGTTTAGCGTCTGCGAGTCGGTCTTTTAGACTATCAAGCTTCCCTTCCGGCGAATCCATATGGCTCAGGAACTTTCGCAGTTTTGCCAGACCATGTTCAAAATTTTCAGAGAAATCGATGTATTGGCGCTTTCCCAATCCAAACGGTTGTTCTGCGTCCTTATGCAATCTAATGGGGATGACAACTTTTTTATATTTCAACGCCCAAGACCATTCGTTTTTGCACACTGAGCCAGAAACAACGCTGTCTTTTGTCATCACAAACGCCATGCACCTGCAGGTCTTGATTGCTTCCACGATTTGCTCATCCCAATCGCGGGCGGGATCAATGTCGCGTTTATCGATCCATGCATCGATAAATTTGTCCCCGGCCTCCAATTCATCGGCGAGCGGAAGTGCAAACTCCAGAGCATCTGCAGCTGAATAACTGATAAATACATGATCAGGCATTATGTACCCTCTCGATGAAGTGGTAGCGTGCACCAAGGCGCACCATCGTTTTATTCACCACAATCAGTATTTGCCGGGAGATCATCCGGTTCTTTACTGGCTCAATATCTGGGGTAAAACCCATTTTTAAAAATTTATGAAAGGTTGAATAGGCCCAATCCGCGGGCTTGGCGACATATTCATACCCAATAGCACGGTCGTCGACTGGGCGTGTCCAAGGTGAAAAATTAAGTGCCACTTTTTCATTAAAAGCGAATATATCTTGGCATATTTTGTTGCCTGGGAATTGACGCATTCGAACATATTTGTGATGCGCCAAGGCGCACCCTACTAATAAAATATCATCACCAGTTGGGACTTTAGTGGCAGTCTCAAATTCTTTTAAATCAATAGCCGTTATACCAGTGGATTGCGATAATTCATCAATGGTTTATTGAAATTGTTTGCGATAACGGGAAAGTTTTTGGGCTAATTTTTGTAAATCAAAATTCATATCTACCTATTGATACTTTCTTGCATAACGACCCTGCATTGCTGCGGCCGCTGTAATTTTACCCTAGATTTTCAAATTTCAAGCTGCCCCAGCTGCCATCTGCAACAGACGAGGGTTAAACGCAACTCTGTAATTATCGAACTTTCTTAAAATGAGGATCAGCTTCGCATCCCCCTACAAAAAAGAATTGATGTTCCATGTAGGATGCTACACTTTCGATCAATGCCAGTGCTTTATAAATGTCATTACCCAAATTATATTCATCGGTATTTGTCATTATGATTTTTTTTCCAAATATTTCAGCTGCTTCAGTTTTGTCAATTACAAATCCATGGTCTTTATATGTATATACAAGCTCATAAGCAATTTTTTGTGCTCTTTTGGGAAGAGCCTCGGAGTGTGTTTCCAATAACCTCTCCGCATATTGCATTGCAGATTGGGCAACTCTTTCATAATATCCTAAGTCAACTGGACTTAGTGAGTAATGAAGATACTTTGCGAACATTTCTGCAGACTCTGGGATTTCCTTGGACATTTGAGCAATATGCTCAATCGAATGTTTAAGGCCTAACGCGGGCATTCTATTAATTTGTGGATCTATTGGTCCTAGCTCGCTTAAACTTCCAAGGTGTATTTGATCAGCTGCGCAGCATAGTAATGTTGCAGCTGATTTTGCAGATCGTGGTACGCTAATAATAAATGCTCCATTACTATACTCACGACAAAGTTTTCCAATTAAATAAGCCGCACCAGCATCACCACCATTCGAATGCAAAATTAATAATAACGGTTTATTTTCTTGAAATGATGTTACCGATGAATAGATATTATCAGCATCCGATTTTACCATGATTGTAGGATCGAACACAATGACGATATTATATTTATCGCTACATCCATGAGCCAGGAGCATCTGCTTAATATACTGACGAATGCATTCATGCGCAGCCCTCTTCTGATCATTGGTACCATTGGGACTATAGGCATCGATAATGTTTTTTACAATATCGCTAATTTGTACTGCAGATTTTTGTTGGGGATTTTGTAGGCCAGAGTTCTTACCTTCCTCAACTTCTGCACTTTTCTTCTTTGGCATATCATCCTCCCTATAATGATTTACTTACATAGTTTAATCGCGGCGCTGAGCAGTAACCCCACAGGGGGTGTATAACTGGTGCCGCGGTTGGTGAGTAGGGGGAGAGGAAGCGGCATCTGGTTAAGACTGGTGTTAGCTCGCAAGTTCATATGCTCATGTTACATGCACATATTCCAAACGCGCGTGCCGCCCTTTACTCTCTCGCGACTACGGTGTCGTAAAGTCCGTAATAGGTCAACCCCGGGTGGCTTTCTATTCCGGTATAGCGGAGCGAGGCATCCTCATAACGACGGAATGCGAATACGGCCTGATTCATCTGCTCGGTATTGAACACCTTCAGCCGCACGAGCAGGTGGAAATCCCTCACCGTCAGACCAGTGACAGTCTCGAACAAGTCTGGCTCTATCTTGGTGATCACGTCTTGTAGCGTGTTCTCTCGAAAGTCAGTCAGATACATGAATGCAGGAATCCGCGTCGCGAACTTGATGAGCTTCTCCTGCACGAGTTTGCGCCTAGACTTGAATTCCTTCTCCTCATCGGAGAGCTGTTTCATCTCTTTCGCCGACAATTCTTTGTTCTTTGCCTTATTTTTAAGTTCTTTGACCTTTTCACTCTTGTTGATGATGGTTTCAATGATATTATCGCCAAGGGCGCGCCAGCCCTCGATGCGCTCCACGGCTGCCATCGCCTCGGGGTTATCAAGGATGCGGCGAAGGGTGTCGTTATCCACGTTCACGAGCAGCGCACTCTCCCATTTGCGCGCGAGCAACGTGGCTGAAGTTCCAGCCATTGCGATGTCGAGGATTCCGCCTGCATCAATCTGCGTCATGTTCGCGCCATCGTAAGCCAAAACGGGTAGAAACGACACGAGGTCTTTGACTGCATTCTCAGGATTGGGCTCATTAGGAGAAAGCCCGATCCCGTATTCGGAAAGTTGCCGTAGTGCGCGCGTGGGTGCAAAGTCGAACACAAAGCAAGCCGGCTTGAGGATTTCCTCTTCGTTTGGGTCGTTTCCGTCGGGGTTTTTGATGGACCATGGTGACTGCACGCGAAACGCCGCCTGGAAGTAGGTCTCCGGCGACTTTAAGTTGCGCAACATCAGTATTGATGACCACTGCGGGACTGTGATCCCGGTGGTGAGCTTGCCGCACGAAAGAGTTATTGTCTTGGTGTCGAATCCGCTGCCGATGGCCTGACGCACAGGCGGTAGCGCGTCCAGCCCGATGCCCGCTAAAGCGCCGGCTGCCACCACCACTTTATAATCGCGCCAAAAGGTGTTGTGCTTTTCAGCCAGCAAGGTCGCCATCGCGTGGCAGGCCGCGACATTAGGCAGGAACCAGAACGAGTGCTGGAGATATGGTAGCAAACGCACGTCCGAATACGGAAACGGTGGGCGGGTGCCGGTTTTTAGATGTGCCACTACCTTGGGCGCATACCCGCCGCGGATGATGTCCAACCACTTCTGCACATCGCTCTTGTGCTTGAACTGCGCCGTTTTGCCCGTGCCCGAGGCTTCGAAAAATGCATTCAGGTCGAACTCGTCAAATTCCCCGGTGTTCGCTATCGCCACCAGTTCGTCTGGCATTTGATAGGTAAGTAGTCGCATCTGCGGCATCGCACCGTAGGGGTTACACTTGCCTGGGTTTTTATTTGCGAACTCTTCCTTGGCGCGCTGTTCATCGGTATAGGTCCAGTTGAATATCTGCTCTTCTATAAACTCGCCAGTGGCTAGCGCCTTAAAAGGCGTGCCAGAGAGATAGAGGTAGGCCTTGGTTGTGATAGGCAAAAACTCGGTCTCATTTTCCGACAGCACGTTGAGGTCTTCGTTCACGTCTGCCAAGTCGGACGCATATTCAAGCTTGGCCTCTTTTTTAGCGATTGCCTCTTCTTCTCCTTCAAACAGCTCCTTCGCGGTGTCGCGCCATGCACCGAAGTGGTATTCGTCGAATATGACCAAATCCCACTTTACTTTGTGAAGCCACGTGTTCTTCGGCTTGATATTCCCCGCGTCGTCGCGACCCAATAAGTCCTGGAAGGAACCGAAGTAAACCACTGGCCTCTTGGAGTTGATTTTGGTTGGGTCACTGTCGGAATTGCGGGAAAGGTATTGCCATCCGTCAAAGTCCACGTGAGATTCAATATCTGTTTGCCATGCATCTTCTACGGCGGGTTTGAAGGTCACCACAAGCACGCGCTTGGCCCCGAGTTTTTTGGCTAGCTGATAAGTGGTGAAGGTCTTGCCGAAGCGCATCTTTGCGTTCCACAAAAAACGTGGGACGGCGTGCATGTCCTCCTTCCAGATAGAGTGGAAGTAGGCGTGCGTCTTTTCCACGGCATCACGCTGCTCGGCGCGCATTGAGAATGTTTGGTGATGCGTGCCGGTAAACCGCTGCCCGGTGCGTAACTCAGCGAGGACAGTCTTCACGTTCTTGACTGTGCAGCGCATCCATTCCAGCTCCATGTTCTCAAAGCCTTTTTCGGCGAGGGCTGCCCTCACGTCGTGGTCTGTGTAGATCGTACCGTCATCGCGCTCGGCAGATTCGTCGAGTTCGATCTTGTAGTTCTTGATTGCTGCCGTCTTGAGTTGCTCGGCTACTCGTTGCTTTACGTCTCGTGTAGTTTGCCCTATCTTGAGGAGTCCCTTATGCGCCTTGTCGTCAATTGAGTAGGCGTAGATGCGCAGCCGTACCTCAGGCTTTGGCGCAAGGATTTCTTCGATGGTCCTATTCATTGTTCAATGCCAATCCCTAAATAACCTCTAAAGCGCCAAACCCCGGTCGAAATCCGCGATGTGCCCGGCCGGAATCGATACCCTTATTCTTGCTATATCCTGCGAACCGTTAATAATAAAATGGTGATGCTGTGCAATGTGTTCAACAAAAGCGTTGCAGTTGACCCGCGAAACGATATTCCCAACACCTGATGTGTGATTTATCCTGGCATGTAGCGTAGCTGGTGGCATCACATAGAACTGGATTCTCCCCTCCTCCGCCCACGCTCCTTGTTCATCATTATGTTCCCATACTAGCTTCGTCGTTCCATCATCCTTGGCGAGATATCCCAGAAACTCATAGTAGTCCGCTGCAGTATCAAAACGAATCTGATTCCTCGTGCCAAATACATTGTGATACATATTGTCTCCTTTTTAATGTTTGTTACAATAGGGTCATTCCATTGGACGAATGGTGGACTCAATGAACTCGATCTCTTCAGGTGTCAGCAGATACCTTTTGTAGAGCGTTTTATCGGTCCACGACATTGAGAAGTCTTGGATAGGGACAAAGACGAACGACCCGCGAGTGATATTTTGAGTCAGCAGAATGGCAGAAACAAGAAATCGCACGAATCGCGTGCGAAGATACTCAACTGCATGCTCTGCTTCCAGCTCTGAATTGAACGGTCCTACAACTAAATACGACTCTGTAGCAACTGAATTTGGGGGCATCACCTCGATTCGAGACAGCACACGTTTCCGGCCTGACTTATCGGGCTGTCCTGCATGCTCGCTCGATGTTTTTGAGAGCAGAACTTTCCATTGGCCGATGAGGTCGGTTCCCTTAACAACATCTTTTCGATCAATCCGGGAGTCGCCACTGCTCGTATACAAATAGAGCTCGCCCGTCTTGTTTCCTTCATATGCCGCATCAATTCCGAATGGCCGTCTGGCAGAGACGAGGGTTGAGAACTCATGATCGCCTTGCGCTTTCACCTTCTTCACGATGCCGAGAACACGATTATCACGGACGAAAACCTCATGCTCATTCAAGAATCTCTCCGCTACTATGCTCTGACCATTAGCGCGTGTCTCCACCATGCAAGTGCCTTGGTTGTCTTTCTCCCAAAGAAAATACATAACGCCGCCAGCTACATCTACTCCATTGAATGCGTCTCTTGAGTTCGGGTAGTCAATCAAGTACCTGATGCGTTGGTCCGAGAGCATCTTAGCTCGAAACTCGTCCAATCCTTTGCCTCCCGAAAACCATTTCGATGGTACGACCATCGATAAGAACTTCGGTTCGAGTTGGAGCGCTTGCTCAATGAACCGGTGATAAAGTGGTGTGGCGCTTGAGCCGTCGCCACCGCCGTCATTCATTTGATATGGCGGATTGCCAATAATAACATCGAATTGCATGTTGCCTCCAAAAATCTCGGCAAGCCGAGTCTTGATGTTATTGGTATGTATGAACGCATAAGCATAGTTTTCAAGTTCTACATCACGGTCCAAGATCGCTTTGGGCGCGCCACAGAATTCACATTTGGTATCGCCCCACGTATGCTCTGTACGCCGGAACCAGATATTTCCGTCGTCGCTGGGAAAGCTTTTAGCAATCGAGTGTTCGCCTTTGGCATGCTTTGAGCAATACACGCTCCGCCGCGCCATTAGGCTCGTGAGGTGAGTGATCCCGATGCCAAACACCTGCTTTGTCAGTATGTGGTTCACACGCTTCTCCAGGTCCGCAATCTCGTTCTTTAGTCCTTCGGTAAGGCGGCTGGTAATCTCGCGTAGAAACACGCCGGTTTTCGTGCATGGGTCCAGAAACTTTACGGTTTTGTCGGCCCAGATATTCGCACCGCCGTTGTTGGCAGCCCACGCCTCTGCCAGCGTGTCCAACATCCTACTCGCAAACTCTGGCGGTGTGAACACCTCGTCGTTGGAGAGGTTTGCGATACATGTAAGCACATCCGGGTTGCGGCCGCGTAAAGTAAAGCTGGCTTTTGCGCTCATTTAATTGCCTCCTGTGCAACGGCTGCCAGCTCGCTCACTGTCGTCGGCGGGTAGTCCTTGGAAGGCGTGAAGATCTCGTGCACGCCGAGATGGGCGAAGAGTGTCCCCTCGGCACTGAAAGCCGATGACTGGGTGAGGTTATCAAAACGAAAGTCCCGTCGTTGGTATCTGCCTTTGCCTAGATAGCCCCACTCAGCGAAGGTAATCGGCTTTGCGTCATGGGTGCGCATCGTCAAGGCGTCACCATGGACGAGGTTTTTTGAAAGCACGTAAAACGCGGCGCGATATAGTTCGTCCGACGGGACAAGGTTCAGATACTCGGCAAATATCTCTAACAGGTTCGCCCGGCATTCGGCAATATTGTCCGGTAATAGCTCGATACCGTAGAGACACATCAACGCGAACAGTGCGTAGTGCCGCCGCTCGAAATCAGATTTGCCATATTTAAGTTCCACAGCAGCGAGTTTGCGCCGCAGTATCTGCACGAGAAAGTTGCCGCTCCCGCACGCCGGCTCCAGAAAGCGGGAGTCAATACGCTCCGTCTCGTCCTTGACCAGGTCAAGCATCGCTTCGACCATCCAGGCCGGGGTGAAGACCTCTCCGTGGTCTGCGACGCGTTGCTTTGATTTAACTAAGTTCACTTCAAAAGGCCTTTCGTACGATTTTTCATTTTATTCCTGCGTTCAACGAGACGGCCCACCGGTGCAGGGCAACGCCAAGTTTGGTTTAACGTTTTAATTTTAAAATCTGCGGTACCTACATTAAATGCAAACGATAGCCCTGCATCCGGTGCGGCCGATTGTTAGTTGGTGACGAATTCTTTGACAGAAGTAATACGAATGTGTTTCATTTCTGGAAGTCGTCCAGCTTCTATTTCTTTAATTAACGCAGAGCGAAATGCATGGTCTTCTGTGACTAAACACCCTATGTCTTAATGAAAAGGTGTATTTTCATCATCGAATCCTAAGACTAAGGAAACAATCTGCCGGGCATCACCAGCTGATACACCCAGCACTCGTTCGATTTTTGCCTCAAAAGCTGATGCAATGGACCATTCTGGCCCAGAAACCCTAAAAGAAACACCTAACCTTGAGTATTGATCGTCCAACTTACTGCATGGGTAACCAAGCCATTTAACCCCCAAGTTTTTAGTTATATTTATCTTATTTTCATCTTTTTGAATTAAGGTTGAAACCTGGCTCCTCTCAATTAGAGGATTTTCCAGACCGATTATCATCTCGACTTTTGAAATTTCTGACATCCAAAATTGATATTTACCAGTCGCAGCACCATATTCAAGCAATTTGAGCGCTCCCGCAAAAACGCCTGAATATTTTCCAATGGCAACTCTTAATATATAGTCAATTACTTGATAGTCCAAAAACGCAATTTTCGGGAACATGATTAATGGTGTTTTCTATTGGTGATCGTTAACTACAACGCGGACGTGTTAGCCGCCGAGCCACATAAAATGAGATTGCTAAAGCGACATTGTTTTCTATCGCTATTATGGCTGCTATTGCGACAGGCGGCGAAGGTCGGCTACACACCTGTGTTATGTTTAAATTGCACGAATTAAAATACAAACCGCTGCCCAAGCGTCTTTATCTTCTCTATGAATATTTTTTTTAACATCAATTCTAAATTTTTCGCCGAGAATTTCAATGACATTTTTTTGTATTTTCTCAATTTTGTTCTGAATTTTTTCTTCAGCAGTTTTCAATACGCCATCATACGCCGAGTCGTAAAATGCAAACAAGCCAAATTGAATTGTTGAAAGGATTGCATTACGGTTTAGAAATTCTTTGATTCGTCTAATGTCTTTATTGTATTGCTCTTTCGAATATATTTGATTCTTTATTTCAATTATTGCACGTGGAGTATCAGTTGCCCACCAAACTAAGATGTCAACTTTACCATGTTCCCTAATACCACGCGGAAGTCTTCCTTTTCCTCTCGCCCCAGCATCTTCAATGGTTTGCGCGGATGAATGCTCCAAAGTTAGATATTTCGACACCCCTAAATTTGCTATATTTTCAGCAACGCTTATCGTGATTAAATATTCTGGACCTTCCCATAGCCAATATCCACCGGACCATTCTTCATATTTTCTTTGGGAATTTTCAATACCAGCAAGAGTAGCATTTACGATCTGATCGATTGATAAACTTTTTGGCATGTATGTAAACAATTCCTTTCCCTACAACATAATGCGGCGCTGAGCGGTCGCCCCGAAGGGTCGTAACCGTTCGAGCGCCTGGTTCTGCCCGAGCTTGGCGAGGGCACAGGCACTCTCCGCTCAGCTAGTTGGGCAGAGTCAATGTGGTAGACCCATTTAATTACGCTATTTGCATCATATCTAACTGTCATGGTAAGAGATTTATTGTATAACGACTTTTTGTTATCGTTAAGAAACAGTCATAGGTAAAGGCCTTAGATCATAGTTACGTTCAGGCTGAGAAGCTCCTGGCGATCAAGTGCGACCGATGATTTGGCGCGCCCCTTTTGTTACCACTATATATGAGTAGGGTTCTCATCAATGAGTATGATCGATGCGAACAAGTAGTAAACAACCCGCTCCATCTCATAAGTCCGGTATCTGCGGGCTTCGTGTGCCTCTTTGTGTCGGAATGGATACACAACACGAATGCAGGCCTCATGTATCGGTCTATTTTGCCAATAGGTTGTCTCGTGCTGGTCGATGTCACCTTCGAATTGAACCACTCTCTTTATTAGTTCGCCACTTAGGCTCTTACGCGCAAGCTTCAGATCGCAAGTTTTAATCGCGACTAGTTGTTTGATATATGGTTCGAAGCAACCTACCAGATTCTTGAAGGCCACTGTCATTTCAGCCGCGATTGTCCGGCGAGCATTAAAGTAGTTTTTGAACGATTCATGAAATCGCATTGCCAAACCGTCTAACTGGACCATGCCCGTGTCTGTTTCGAGAGTTTGAATCATGTGATCGAAGCAACGTTTGATCGACACATTGTCGAGAGCCTGACTCGAGTCCGAAAAAGGGTGTTCGATATTGCTATGCCAACTAAGGAGGTACTCAAGCTCTTGCTTCTTGAGCTGCGTGAGATCAATGTCCGCCTTCCTAAGCCGCACCTTAGGAGATGCAATGGGGGGAGCACCAAGTTCTTTCTTGACGATGTCTATTTTTGCGTACTTGAGCTCCTGTGTCTTCTGGTAGGTTCTGCCCGTCTTTTGAAGCAATCCAAACGCTGCAGCTCTTCTCAGGATAGATGAGCATGTTGTACTTGGAACACCTACAAGCTGCGAGATATCCTTGTAGTCCCTAGTTCCGTTGACCTTTTTGAGGATCTCCGAAGCTTTACTGTGCATGGAGAGGACTTCACGAAGATTTGATTTTACCTTTTCGACGTCAATCATTTGCTGTATTCCTGCTGTCTTCCTATGATGTTTTCTAACCTTTCTTTTTGGCGAATTCTGATCTGTTAAGCCAGATAAGTTAGCTTTACTTGCCTTCAGGAAGTTAACTCATTCAGAGCCTCGATTTCACGTTCCCGTTCATCAGCCGTTAAGAGTAGTTGAACAGTCAAGGCATAGAGGCGTTTTGCTGCTTTCTTTTCTGGCGCACTGGTCGGTTTCTGCGCCGTGGTGATAAACCTCCTATTCCTTTGGGGCCTTGTTGCCCGGCTTGGTTGTCTTTCCCACCTTTGATTTCTCAGCAGCTTTTTTCAAGATTGAAAGTTCCTTCGACGCGTGCGAGGGAGTTATTCGCAGTACTGTTGCGATTTCTCTTGAGTCCAGGGCAAAATCACTGAGAAAATCGACCTGATCCGGTATTTTTTCGAATTTTGCTTTGATTTGGAGGCATAGCTGGGCAGAGAGAAGTTTGACAATCCGCTTTTGCAGCTCAGAGTCTCTTGATACGACCTCGTCTGGCATGGTTATTTCTCCTTTGTTCAAATTATAGTCAATCACTCCAAAAGCGCAAATTTGCGCCTACTTGCATTTCGTCTGCAGATTCTTTACGTCTATCAAATTAGGGTGCGAGTAATTCATGTTATACGCAGTCCTACTACCTACTATGCAGCTCTCCTATAAAAGGCCCAACGAGTAGTGTTACCTGTCGGAGCCGCAAAAAAGGAAACCGCTATAGCGACATTTCTATCTACCGCAACAATTACAGCTAGAACGACAGGCGGCGGATGTCAGGTAAACACACGGGTTAGGAATTTTTATTTTACGTGTGGCGGAGTTATTTGAAGATATTTTTCGATTTTAGCTATTTTTTTATTTAGTGAATCAAGTTGTCTGGATTTTTGTTGATTGAATTCGTTAAATGTCTTGATTATAAATTCTTGATTAATATTTTCTATTGCTCTTAGTTGTAGAGAATCAAAACTAACTTTGAGATTCGGAGTTTTGTCATGTGAAATCTCCAAATATGAATTTTTTGTTTGGCCCAAAACATCAGCACTATGACTCTCATCGCCATTTGCAATGAGGATGACAAAAAATAGTAAACTCATACATATAATTGCATGAACCAAATGTTGAAAACTACAAAACAAGTAATTTGATCTTATAATATTTAGATTAGCATTCTGTTCTGTATAAATAGTTAAATAATTTGCTTTTTTATTGTCTGACAATTTTGTGTTTGGTGGAAATAATTGATAGACTTTATTTTTGTTCCCAAGGAGATTAATAGCCAAAATGCACGAAAAATCAACATAGATAATAATTAGAACACACAGTGTTAATAAGGTGGAACAAAACAAAGATAAGGAATGAAAATCAAGACGTGCTTTGACTAAATTGGCGGTCAAACCTACAACAAGAGTGGTAAGAATGGTAATACTGACGACACTAATTTTTGCTTTATCCTCAAGACTTTTTTTGGTTTCCAAAGTTTTTTCATAAAAAGGCAAAATATCTTTTAAAGTGTAATCACCATAACCTGCGACATAACTTAAATTGTCTTCGAAAACTCCATCGTCAATTTGCTTAATACGTTGCTCGATTTTGTTATTTGCCGCTCTAAGTCGAAAATATGGAAAAAGAAAAAATATAATTGAGGCTAATATTCTATAGAGTTTTGTGATCATTTATCCCTCGATAGTATATTGCATATTTCACGATCAATTGGTAGGTCAGCTGCGTCCTTAAGCCAAGCCCACTCTCCTGTTGGATTTAACTCTATGAAGTAATAATCATTGTGATAATAGATGAGATCAATCCCTCCAAACTGCAGGTTCATACTACTTACTAGTTGTACACAATATTCTGTTATACAAGTAGGCAATTCGCTAAAAACAAATTTAACATCATTTTTGTGCTTTCGCCAATCACCATAGACCCCTGATGCCCCTTTTAAAATTTTTACAGGGAAGGCTTTATTTCCAACTACCGTTACTCGATAATCAAGTTTCGGTTCCAAAGCGACTTGAATTGTCACTGGAGCTAAGCTCAAATCATAGTTACGAATGTTATCTCCAGAGATGATGTTAGTGTAAAAAAATCCCTCTTGCTTTCTAAACTTGAATATTGCTGTGTCAATTGACTTGACTGCATAGAGGGAAGTATTATTAATTCGATCATTATTATTAGCTACAAGTGTATTTGGAATTTTAAAACCTATCTTTTGAGCCAGGAGTAATTGGTATATTTTATTTTCAGCTTTGTATGTTGAGACGGGATTATTCATCCACAAAGCGTCTTCAAATGATATTAAATTCCTTATGAACGCCATCCATTGTGAATTGTAAATTTGCTCCTCTGGAGCAATCGACTGAGAAAATGTTTCACGTAAAAAGGTTGGTGCCCTGTAATAAACTGAATTTAGCGATTTATCAATAAGATAGTCTTTATTATTTATTGATATTGTTAATGCATTCCCATTTACATCCCAATTTATCTTGTAAGCATTAAAATTATTACGGTTAATTCGGAGATAATTTAATCCTCTTTTCTTAAGTTCAACACAAACATAATCTGTTGTGAAATCATTCGCATCAGAAATCACTAATATTTTTATTTTAGTCACCTTTACGATCCTCACCAGTTTCGACATCTTGTTTTTTGGTCTGTGGTTTTGGTCCATCAGAATCCTCGATTAGGGGGATTGAATTTGTGATATTGCGCCAAAATCCATCTTCTTCAGAATATTGGTAATTATTCGGTATATTTTCCTTTTTGGGTAAATCGTATTTAAAAGATTCCTCAAGAATAATATGGTTTCTCATTTTTACTCTCCTTCTTTTTGTTTTTCCTAACAATTACGATTAACCCGCCATTCACCATGTACAAATTCTATACGGTGCGCCTTACTTGATTAAAAAAATTACAAATTATCTTATATAGAAATGTTAATAACCGGTGAAAACACCGGATAGAATAACAGGTCAAAACCGCCTATCGGCCATCTTAACAGCATGTTAAGTTGTTTTGTGCTGTTTTACTATCCGGTTATACATTCCAGATGGTTATTTCCTTGAATTAGCCGGAACACAAAAAAAGCGCATGTGTCCATTGATCTGAACTTAACTGCGCTTTTACGGCATCGAACCCCTCCCCAAGAATGGCCCTATTTTTTATGATCTTACAAAAATCAAGTGAAAAACGCAAGCGAAATGTAGGAAAAACTGTTGTTATATTTTCCCGTTTTTTCTATATTGAATTAGATTCAATCCATGTCCCTTATCAACCCAACAACGTGCCAACAGAGGTCTCATCATGATCGTCGATCTGGCTCATTATAACATCCGCGAACTGATGGAGCGCAGCTACCGCCTCTACGCCCATCTTCCGGCACTGGCTTTTTTCGATGAAAAGCCGTTCACCTATAACCAGTTGCAAGCCAACGTCCAGGAGGCCGCCACCCTGCTGATCAACAACGGCCTCAAAAAAGGCGACCGCGTCGTGATCCTCGGCGACAACAGTCCCAATTGGGTCATCGCCTATCTGGCCACCACCTCCCTGGGCATGACCGCCGTGCCCATCCTCACCGGTTTCCCGGATGCCGATATCCGCCACATCATCCGCCATTCCGAGGCCATCGCCGCGTTTGTGTCGCAGAAACAACGCGCCAAACTGGATGATCTCGAAAATGCCCACCTCCACACCATCATCTCGCTGGAGGACTGGAGCATCGAAGAGGCCCGCAAACAGCGCACCTCGATGCTCGCGAAGGAGACCCAGTTCGTCCCGGTCCCGGCCAAAGAAAAATCCTTTCCGAGCCATCTGGTTTTCAGTAAATATCCCGCCCCGGAGGAGAACGATCTCGCGGCCATCATCTATACCTCGGGCACAACCGGCAATTCCAAAGGCGTGATGCTGACACACCGGAATATTATTTACGATGTGGTGCAAAGTCTCGAACGCTTTCCGCTGACCACAGACGACCGTTTTCTCTCCATCTTGCCGCTCTCACATGCCTACGAAGCGACCGGCGGCATGATGTGCCCGTTGGCGACCGGCGTCTCCATTTATTATCTGCGCGGCTTGCCCACGCCGCAAAAACTCCTCGACGCCATGTCCATGGTGCACCCCACCGGCGTGCTGACGGTGCCGCTGGTGGTGGACAAGGTGTTCCGCAAACGCATCGTGCCGCAGATTCAAAGCAAAAAGGTGATCAACAAACTCTACCACACCACCTTTTTCCGCAAGAAACTGCATCAGGTGGCCGGCAAAAAGCTGATCACTTCTTTCGGCGGACAGCTGCGCTTTTTCATGTTCGGCGGCGCCGCCCTGAATCCGGACACGGAGACCTTTTTGCGCGACTCTCACATCAACTACTCGTCCGGCTATGGCATGACCGAGACCTCGCCCATCATGACCATTAATCCCTTTGGCGCGGTTAAGATGGGCTCGTGCGGCAAGAGCATCCCGGGCATCACCATGCGCATCCACAATCCGGATCCGCAGACCGGCATCGGCGAAATTATTGTCAAAGGCGATATCGTGATGCAGGGGTATTACAAGAACGATTCCGCCACCAAAGAGACGTTCCTCCCCGACGGCTGGCTCAGAACCGGCGACCTCGGCTACTTTGACAGCGAGGGATACCTCTTCATCAAGGGACGCTCCAAAAACGTCATCGTCGGCCCCTCAGGCGAGAATATCTATCCCGAGATCGTCGAGCAGGAGATCCTGCAGTCGCCGTATATTCAGGAGGCGCTGGTGTATGAGGACCAGGGGAAATTGATCGCCAAGGTTTATCTCGATCACGATTTCATCGATCAGAATGTGGCGCGCGAGCATCTCAAGGCGGAAGATCCGGCGCAGCGGATCGAGGAACTGCTGGAGCTGGTGCGGCTGGAGGTCAACACGCGGCTGCCGGTGTTCTCGCGGTTGAATGCGCTCATCGAACACCCGGAGCCGTTCGAGAAAACACCCACCAACAAGATCAAGCGGCATTTGTATTTGTCGGGAAAGAATTCGTAAATAGATTGGACTCTGCGTCACTGCGCCTCTGCGGGAAAAATTGCTCTTTTTCAAAATTTAAGGGGTTCTCCCGCGGAGACGCTGAGGCGCAGAGAAAAACAAACCTGCAATCGCCAGCAAAGTTTAAATTGGTGCGGCAAGCCGCACCTTCCACTGGTGCTATGCCAAATTTTAAATTCTGTCAAATTCTTCTGGTTCCATATCGGGAATACTCGATAACGCAGAACGAAAACTTTTAGCATTGGCGCGACCAGCGCGTTGCTTCAGGTATTCGATAGTTGCAAAAGCAGATACTTTTTCAGATACGGCACTGGCAATAAATTGGTTAATCGAAATACCTTCTCGTTTTGCAAATTCTTTGATTTTTTTATGAACCGAGTCCGGGATTCTGAGGCTCAGGGTACTCATTTTTAAATTTCTCCTAAAATTTCCAACATTTTTGGGTGTGTTAGAACAATTGTCCCAAATATTCCTCTACCCTCAAAATCTGCTTGCGTATTACACGCAAGGCCGACCCTCTATTTCTTTGCCTTTTTTACCCTCTTGGCAATCTTGTTTTTGATTTTTTCATACGAAGGCGGCGGACCCCAACCCAGCCTCTTGTCGTCGATATACACCGCATCCGCAATGCCCCACTCGCACAGGGTACAGCGGTCAAAAGTGTCGACCTCTTTGAACCGAACCACATCGCCGAATTCCTGCGCCGCACGCCTGGCGCGCTCATGGATGATGTTCTGCGCCGGACACCAGCCATTGAGAAACGACGTCACGGTCACCACACCCGCTTCCCTGGCCGGACGTTTCTTCTCCTTGATCCAGCGCGGCGGCTCAGTGCCCTCTTTAAAAGGCTTCCACATCAAAACCGCCATGCCGTTTTTGTCCACCTTGCGGTAACCTTGCTTTCTGAACCAGGAGGCTTTCATCCAGAACGGCAGCGAGATGCCCCAGGCCGCCACACCCGCCTGATCCCTGGCGCGGATATCCTCCTCCGCGGCCTGCAACAGCGCCTTGCCGATGCCGCGCTTGTGAAAATTGCCGATGCCCTGCTTATAACCATGCACCCAGATGCAATGAATGAAGTAGTATCCTTCCCCCTCTGTGGCCGAGTACTCAGCGGGCGTGTACTGGATCATGCCGCAAGCTTTGCCGTCCACGACCGCCAGCTTGACGCGCAGTCCCTGGTCTTTCATCTTCTGGAACCACCGTTCCTTGTGAACTCCTGCATCCTTCATATCCTCAGACCAGTCTTCGAGACAGCAGAAAAAGGTACGGTAATGCGCTTCCATCAAATCGACGATTTCCATGATGCCTCCTTGTCATAAAAAAGGGCGCCGCTTGGGCGCCCCGTCATGATGTGGCAAATTATCGTACGGTCTATTTCTTTTTCAAATTCACCTGAATTTTGATCACCGCCTTGGTCCAGAAATCGCACGTGCCGGAGAGATTCTGCACCGGCGCGGAGAGCGTGATCGGCCTTTTGTTCTGTATGGCGCTGAGCAGCCTTGTTTTTCCCGCAGTGTTGATGGTCACTTTGTTATTCCAGACGTTGATGATGCCGTCGATGCACTCTCCCAGGGTGAGAATCTGGGTGCTGCCCACCAGCGGATTGGCCGGCGGCGCGGTATCCACAAACGTGAGCGTGAATCGGGCGGAGACCGTGCGCTCCGCGGTGGACACATCCCACACGCTCACCTGGATATCAGTCAAATCCGCTGAGGTGATATCCCAATCATTAAAGTCCTCATCCCAGTATTCCTCGGGCATGAAGGTGCGCGTGTTCGGGTCATTGCCCGGCGCAATGGTGCGCCAACTGTGCTCGATGGCGAAGGTGATGGTGGTGGTCGCTTCATCGTCCACGCCGACAATCTTGCAGTTCAAAATCATCATCGCGGCGATCAACAGCGCCGCGGCAAGCCATTTCATCTGTATTTTCATAGAGGATTCCTCCTTTGCTCTATTCAACAGGCTGTAAAACTACAGCCCGATTCCAGCGCTGACCATGGTGCTGATCTGCGGCCCGATATAAACAGCGCCGTTGAGATGGACGAGATAGAGATTCAATCCAGCCCCCACATGAAAGCGGAACGCGGTCTCACTGTCAAGGTCGAACTCGATGCGCTCGCCGCCTTCCTGGCCCTGATAATCGTAGGCCACTTCCATCTTGCCGCTCTCATAGTTGACGCCGCCGAACAGCGTCAACACGCTGAAAGATTTGCTGGCCTGAAGTCCCACATTAAGGGTGCTGCATTTCATGATGTCGCCGATATCAAAAGTCTGATAGAAAAATCCGGCGGAAACGGACATCGGAAACAGGGGGATATATTGGCTCAGGCTGTGCTGCAGGCCATACCCTACCAATTTGATCTCGCCCAGTTCTTCGCCCGTCTCGCCGGGCAGCTCGGCGGCGAAAAAACGCACGCGGGCGATGGTGCCCATGATCGAACCGATCTCCACCTGCGGCACGGCAAAGGGGATGAAATCACCGCTGAGATGCCCATCCTGAAAACGATAGGAGACGCCCGGTCCCTCGACCACTGTGCCGTCGCCGCCGAATACGGTGGCTGTCTTCACCGGCGTCTGCGTGTACGGCAGGGGCGGCGTTGCGGTGAAAACCCGGTCATCATCGCCGATCAGGGTGCCCATGGCCACTAGATTGATGCGCAGGCGCAGACCAATACGCGGGATGGCGGCGCTGGTGTAGATGCCCGAATTCATGTTATTGGCAAAGGAATTGAACAGCGGCTGCAGATAACCTTGCCCGGTGTCGCCGGTCAGTTCTTCAATCGACTCCTGAATCCCTTGCGCATAGAGTCCCGGCGCAAAGATCAGGACGCTTAGTACAACCGTCAAAAGTATGGCTGCAAATAAATGGTTATTTTTCATGTCTTCCCTCCTCCCGGGTTTTTCCGGGATGCCGTTATTGAAGGAGTTAGCCTGTTCTCTGCATAAATCGCCAGGCGCGTACAGCCCGCCGGGCTGTTTTTGTAGGGATGATCATTCAAATGATGATTTGAATATGGTCCATCATTGATTTTTTCCCGTGCACATCTCCGCGCTCCTGGCGGTGCATCATGCAGGTTAGCGTTTCCCGGAATCCACGACGACGATAGTGCAAAACCGGCAAGCGGCAACGTGTCCGCAGCACAGATTGGGAAGTATTCCAAGAGCCAATCCCTGCAGGTGCCGCTATATCAGCAAGATAGATATTCAACCCATGAAAATCAAGCGGAAATTGCCCAAGAGGTGGCGCGCGTCACTTTCAACGTTGCTAAAATCGCATGCGCTAGGGCAAACGCCTGACAATCTCCTGCAGCAGCCGTCCGAGGCGTTCGCCGGCCAGATCCGCCGTGGCGGTCACTTCCTCATGGCTCAGTTTGCTCGCCGATAATCCGGTGCCGAGATTGGTGATCAGGGAAATGCCGAGCACCCGCAGATGCCGCTGCCGCGCGGCGATCACTTCCGGCGCGGTGGACATGGATACCGCATCGCCGCCCAGCATGCGCAGCATGCGCACTTCGGCCGCGGTCTCGTACGCCGGGCCGGTCACCCAGCAGAACACGCCGGACTGCAACTCCATCCCCAAATCAGCGCCCGTCTGCAGCGCCAGCGCCACCAATTCCGGATCGTAGCAGTGAAGCATATCGGGAAACCGCGGGCCAAGCTGATCGTCGGGCTTGCCAATCAGTGGATTGTTAAAGGTGAAATTGAGCTGATCCGTGATCACCATCAGATCGCCCGGACGAAAAGCGGGATTCAGGCCGCCGCTGGCCGTGGTCAGGATCAGCGTTTCAATCCCCAGACTCGCCAGCAAATGCACCGGAAAGGTCACCTGCTGCAGCGCATAGCCCTCATAATAATGCACCCGCCCCTGCACCGCGATCACCGGCACGGACCCGATGCGGCCGAAAAACCAGCGCCCGGCGTGGCCGGGCACGGTCGAACGCGGGTAATGGGGAATGTCCGCCGTGGCTATCACCACGGGTTCTTCAATGGATTCGGAAAAGCGGCCCAGGCCGGAGCCCAAGACGATGGCCACCCGCGGCGGTTCCTTCATCTTCGACTCGATAAACTGAACCGCTTCGTGGACTTTTGCTTTTAACAGTTTTTCCATGGAAATCTTTCTTGTGAAAAATTTATTGGCGCTCTCCGGCATGGCCCAAATAGCTAATGCGCGTTGTAAATGGCTGCCGGCATTACCAACCCGCGATGACAGTCTTTTTCAGGTACTATGAGAAACAAGGGCATATTCGCCATTACTCAACTTCCAATGACAGCGCCGATTTGCAGGTCGACCTGCATTACCGTTCTGGCAGAACAGACCTGATAAAAAGCTTCTAGTTTTCAATGATATCCATCGCCATCATCAGTACATCAATCCCGCAATGGTCGCAGTCAGAAACGACACCAACGCGCCGGCGATCATGGCGCGGAAGGCGATGCGCGACAGATCGGAACGCCGGCCTGGCGCCAGGGCGCCGATGCCGCCGATCTGTATGCCGATGGAGGAAAAGTTGGCAAAACCGCACAGCGCATAGGTGGCGATGGTCTGCGCCTTGAGGCTGAGTTCCTGCGCCGAGATATGCTTGGCCAACTCCGCATAGGCCACGAACTCGTTGACGGAAATTTTGATGCCGATGAGATTGCCCACCTTGGCGGCTTCCGCCCAGGAAACCCCCATGAGCCACGCCAGGGGCGCAAACAGCGTCCCCAGCATCGTCTTCAGACTGCCCGGGAAAATGCCGCTGTATTCGCCCCGAACTGCATTCATCGCGCCGCCGAGCAGGTGGCCATCGATGAAGCGATCGCCATAGCGCAGGATCACATCCACAAATCCGATGAGGGCGATAAAAGCCAGCAACATCGCGCCCACGTTCACGGCCAATTTCAGACCATCGGTGACGCCACGGGCCGCGGCATCGAGGACGTTGTCGGCCCGGCCGACATCGGGTATTTTCACATCCCCGGCTGTTTTGGAATGGGCGGTCTCCGGCATGAAGAGCTTGGCCATCACCAGGGCCGCCGGCGCGGCCATGACGCTGGCGGCGATCAAATTGGCGGGGTTGATGCCCATGCGCATGTATCCGGCCATGACGCCGCCGGCGATGGTGCCAAATCCGCCCACCATGACCGCGTGCAGTTCCGATACGGTCATCTCATCGAGAAAAGGCCGCACCAGCAGCGGCGCTTCGGTCTGGCCGAGAAAAACGTTCGAGGTGCAGGAGAGGGTCTCGGCGCCGCTGGTGCCCAGCGTCCAGCGCATGAACTGCGCCATGACCTCGACGACCTTTTGCATGATGCCGAAATAGTAAAGGATGGACATGATGGAGGAGAAAAAGATGATGGTGGGCAGTACGGCAAAGGCGAACTGGAATCCAAAGGTGGCGGTGAATTCGGTCTTGGGCAGATTGCCAAATAAAAAGATGGCGCCGAGGTCGCTCAGTTTCAAAAACTTGTCCACCTTGTCGCCGAGAACCGCGAAAATATCCCGGCCATAGATGCCGCGCTGCACAATCATGCCGAGGCCCACCATCAGGAACGGCGCCACAAAATAGCGGCCCGCCAGGCGCAGTTTGAAACAGTGCGCCGCAATGCCCGCGGCAACGATCACGCCCAGCACATACCCCGCCGCGCCGGCGCTGTCGAGATAATAGCCCATGGCAGCGACGGCAAAGCTGATCACCAGCACGACCAGCGCGGCCAGCCAGTTGATGCCCGCATGGCCCCGGCCCGGCTTGACATAATCCTCAAACAGGTACATCAGAATCAGGGCGACAAAAACGTACATCCCGATCCACGAATAAATCGATTGGCGCAGAATGATGGTTGCAAACAAAAACTGCAGCGACAAACCCCAGGCCAGAATGCGCCACTTGATGGCCTTCCGGTCCGTTGAAAACAGAATCGCCACGCCGATGATGAGCGCGATGCCCGCCAGTCCAATCCACTTCATAACTACTCCTGTGCTTTGCTGTCTTTTTCCTCAGTGTACACTTCATGACAGAACCGGCATCGTGCCTCATAAATATTCTGCGCGCCCACGACAACGCGGGCGGAATCATGACTCAGGCGCTGCGTGCGATTGGCGGGATTGCCGCATTTGACGCAGATGGCCAGGGTCTTGGTGATGTATTCCGCCACCGCCAGCAGCTGCGGGATGGGTTCGAACGGCTTGCCGGTGTAATCCTGATCCAGACCGGCGACAATGACGCGCAGGCCCATGTCCGCCAGTTTCTGGCACACATCCACCAGATCCATGCCGAAAAATTGCGCCTCATCGATGCCAATGACCGTCGCTTCACCCCGTTTCGCGAGTATTTCCTGTGCGGACATGACGGCTATGGATGGCAGCCGGCATTCGTTGTGCGATACAATGTGCTCGCTCGAATAGCGATCGTCGATGACCGGCTTGAAAATGGCCACATTTTGTTTGGCGATCTGGGCGCGACGCAGGCGGCGGATCAATTCCTCGGTCTTGCCGCTGAACATGCTGCCGCAAATAACCTCGATCCAGCCGATATCTTTGGGTACAATGCTTAACATCCAACTCTCCTCAATGCTTCAGTTATTATTCAGGGACTCCCTGCTATTCTTCTCTAACCATCTCCAGGGTGCCGATGAAAACGCCCTTTTCATTGCGAACCGCGACATATTCGACGCGGTAGTTCCGGCCTCCGGTCTCTTTGGTGATCGCAAGGACGTTTTCGCCCCCGGTTTTCAACTGTTCGATCAATGCGGCAAAGCGGGCTTCCGGTTCGCGCAGATCATTCAACAGCGCCGCCCACTTAACCGCCGTCCGGTTGCTCATCACCGCGGCATTCTGGACATCGTAAAACACCAGGGCGAGGGGGAAATGATCCACGACCGCCTGCCACTCGGTATTGGATAACGTCCTGGGTTGAAAAAGCGGCGGCACCGGACTCTGCTCCCAATGTTGCAATAATTGCGAAAAATGGAGCACCGCGTTTTGGTACAAATTGATCTCATCCACTTTGGCAAAACTGGCGAGCAATTTATCCACTTCCTTTGCCGGAATGGTCTTTGCCCCCAGGGGATATAATTCCTGGTTCTCTTTTTTGATATGTTCCTGGCGCTGCTGGGCATACTCGCGGATTTTTTTCACAAAGAGGTGGCGATCCTCCATCGATGCATGCTGCAGCATGTTCAAGCGCGTTAACGCGCGCACCAATAGTTCCCGTTCCGCCTCATGATCCAACAGCATAT
Source organism: Candidatus Zhuqueibacterota bacterium (assembly GCA_963169875.1). GTDB lineage: Bacteria > Zhuqueibacterota > Zhuqueibacteria > Residuimicrobiales > Residuimicrobiaceae > UBA2214. The sequence continues at coordinate 32,050 of CAUJEL010000153.1, read as the reverse complement.
CGCGGATGATTTCCGACTGCGGCACGCCACACTCCACCAGCAAGGGGAAAAGATGGTTTTCCTCCTTGACGTTGTGAACCTTGTCGCCGAAATCCAGGAGAAAATCAAGGATTTGTTGAATTTTCAACAGAACGGCCGAGCCGGATTCCAGATTGTTCACTTCCGAATTCAACAGGATCAGCCCGCGCGTGATTAAATCATGTTCATAAACCAGCAAATCCTGCCATGTGTTCTGCGGCATGAAGCGTACTCCTCGTCAATCTTTTTTTAGCTGTGAAAAGAGCGGCTGCAACTGTGTGGTGATGTGGTGCACCGCTTGTCCCATGGATCCTTCTCCAGCCACCACCAGGTCAGCGCTTTCGCGGCTTGGCGCCACAAACTGCAAAAACATGGGGCGTACCGTATGCAGATACTGCTGCACAACCGAATCCACGGTGCGGCCACGCTCTTCAACGTCGCGGCGCAGCCGCCGGATGAAACAGATATCCATGGGCGTATCGACATAGATTTTCAAATCGAACAAAGGCAGCAATTCCGGCATGGCGAACAAGAGAATGCCGTCGACGATGATATAATCCGGGGGTGTCAAGGCGGCGGTCTCTGGACGGCGGTTGTGCTGCGAGAAATCGTACAGGGGATGGACGATGCGTTTGCCGTGTCGCAGCTGCTGCAGATGCGTATGCAGAAGCGAAAATTCCAGGGCCTCAGGGTGGTCATAATTGATGTTTTGCCTGTCTGCCAGCGGGAGGTCGGAGCGTTCGCGATAATAATGATCCTGTGAAAGGATAGCGCCGTTCTGATCCGGCAGGGCCTGGAGAAGGCGGTCAGCCAGAAAACTTTTTCCAGATCCAGAGGGCCCGGCAATGCCAATGAGGAGGCAGGAAGGTTGATCAGTCATGGATGAGGTACCCGTTGTCAAAAGCGTGCGGCAGCAGCGCGCTGAGCTTCATGAGTTGATAGTCATTTTCATCCTTGGCGAGAATGACGTCGAGATCGCGCCCCCAATCCCACAGCACCTGGCGGCAGGCGCCGCAGGGCGGGCACCAGGTACGATTGGCGCAGATGATCGCAATGGCCTGAAATTTATCCCGGCCTTCGGACAACGCCTTGAACATGGCGACGCGCTCGGCGCAGATGGTCAAACCGTATGAACTGCTCTCCACGTTGACGCCGGTATAAACAGTGCCATCGGCGCACAGCAAGGCGGCGCCCACCTTGAATCCGGAATAGGGCGCCCGGGCGTGCAGCGTCGCCGCATAAGCGGCCCGAATCAATCCCTGTACATCCAAAATGCGTCTCTCCCAATGAGTAGCTAAAAATCTTCTTTTGCGCAAAAATCCAGGAAACACCGGACGCTTTCGAGGTGCCCGATATTTGCTTCCGGTTTATCCGGGTCAGGACATTGAAAAAAAAATCCAAAGTCGCATGGACCTTGGATTTTTAAGTAAAACCGTACAGAAGATGCACGCCACCCGGAGCATCCACTACACAGCAGATCTCCACTTAGAAGGGCAGATCGTCCGCTTCTTCCGGTCCCGGTCCACTGAAATCACCTTCGGAAGGAACCGGCGGTTCAACCGCCTCGCCGCCCGTATCGCGTTCCCCGCGGCTCTCCAGCAACTGGATATGATCCGCTTGCACTTCCGTGGTGTAGTGCTTGACGCCGTCCTTGTCGTTCCAATTGCGGGTCAACAGTTTGCCTTCCACGTATACGCGGGTGCCCTTTTTGGCGTACTGGCCGATGGTTTCGGCCAGCTTGCGCCACGCCACTACGCGATGCCACTCGGTTTTTTCCTGGGCTTTGTTTTCCTGGTCTTTCCACGACGTGTTGGTGGCTATGCTGATGGTCAGCACCGCCGCACCGGACGGGGTGTACTTTAACTCGGGGTCTGCGCCCAGTCTTCCGATGAGCATCACTTTGTTCAGGGTGCCTTTACTATCGAAAGCCATTTGACGCCTCCTTTTTTGATCCAAATACCATTCTAGTTATCCCGCCCAGCTTTATCTTACTAATAAATGACAAAATTGTCAAGGGAATTTATTGCCACTCCGGGACCGGCACGACATAAAAACAGTGGCAAAAGCCTCGTGAAATGATTAAATTCCTGTCACCGAATGAAAGGCAAGCATGCAAGAACCTGTACTTAATACCATCGCCCTCGCTGAAATCGATGCAACGGATTTGCTCTTTTCGCTGAATCCGGTGAGCACCGATCCAGGCCTGGTGGCCTCGATCACGGCCATCGGCCTCGCCCAGCCGCTGCGCCTGCAAAAGCGGCTGGATCATCACTACCGCATTGTCTCCGGATTTCAACGTTTTGCGGCGGCCCGGGCTGCCGGACTCGAAAGCCTGCCCGCTTTCGTTTACAACAGCGACGTGGACTCGTTGCAGCTCTATGAATGGGTGCTGGCGGAAAAATCCTGTGCCAAACCCCTCAACGCCTTGCAGGCCTCCTGCGCCATCACCCGGCTGCGAACGGATTTCTCCCGCAGCGATGAAGAGATCATCCGCCGCTTCTTTCCGCTGATGCGCCTGGCGCCCAATCCCAGGCTGCTTTCCCTCTATGCGCCGCTACAGCGGCTGGAACTGCCGTTGCAGCTGCTTCTCCTGCAGGACGAAATTTCCATCGAAATCGCCGCCGCCCTGGCCGCCCGCTCTGCGCAGGAGCAAATTTGCTTTCACGATGTGATGCAAACCCTGAGATTGGGAAAGAACCGCCAACGCGAGTTCTGGCTGCTGCTGACGGATATCGAACGCCTGCAAAAGACTTCCTTCGCCCAATTGCTGGGGCAGGCTCCGCTCGGCCCTGTTCTCGCCGAGCCCTCTCTGACGCCCTCGCAAAAAAGCGACAAGCTGAAACTGGCCCTGATGCATCTGCGCTACCCCGCCTACAGCGCCGCGCTGGATCGCTATGAGAAAATTCTCCACCGCGCCAAACTGCCGCCTGAAATTCATCTGCGGCCTGCGCCCTATTTCGCCTCAGACCAGTTCCAGGTGGATTTCAGCTTTCGCAGCGCCAAAGAACTCAAACAGCGTCTCAAGGTGCTGCAAGACATGCTCGATCAGGGACTGGCCGATGAATTGATGGATCTCGTATGAAACCTGCGACCAATTATGCCCTTTTTTTACCCGATAAAATCTATGTTGAAGATGCGGTACGGGCGACGATATGGACCCAACGGATTCTTGCCCATGTGCCCCAGGCAGTCGTAGAGCACGTGCCCACTCTGGACGGCTGGGCGCCGCCGCCGGGCGAAAAAAACATCCTCCTCGCCCAACAACGCGGACCCTTTTTGCGCCTGTGCCCAGGCACCACCAGGCATATCTGCTGCTTGTACCATAACCTCGACATCGCCGCAGGCTGCGATCTGGGGTGCTCCTACTGCATCCTTCAGGCCTATTTGAATGTGCCCACAACCACCCTTTATACCAATCTGGATGCCTTGTTCGCGGAACTGGATGAAAAACTCGGCCGCTATCCCAACCGCTTTTACCGCATCGGCACCGGCGAATTGAGCGACAGCTTGACCTTTGACCATTTTGCCGCGTGGAGCGGTGATCTGGTGACCTATTTTGCCGGACAAAACAACGCGATTATCGAACTGAAAAGCAAGAACACCCATATCGATCATTTTGTCCATCTGCCGCACCGGCGGCGCACGGTCGTCTCCTGGTCGGTGAACGCCGAAGCCAAAATGGTCACGGAAGAACCGCACGCCCCCTCGTTGCAGGAGCGGCTCGCCGCCGCGGTGGAGGTGCAAAAAGCCGGATTCCGGCTCGGCTTTCATTTCGACCCCATGATCCATCATGCGGGTTGGGAAGAGGGCTATCGTGAAACCGTCGACGCCATTTTTCGCCGCATCGATCCGGCCAACATCGCATGGATCAGTCTCGGCGCCCTGCGCTATCCCCCGGTGCTGGACGAGATCATCCGCGAAAACCACCCCGATTCCGATATCGTGTTGGGTGAACTGCTGCCGGGAATCGACCATAAATACCGCTATTTCAGGGCAATCCGCATAGAGATGTTCGCCAAGATGTACAATTGGATTCGTGGCTATTCAAATGATGTTTTCGTTTATTTGTGCATGGAGAGCGATGACATCTGGCGGCGTTCTTTTGGCTGGTCGCCGCGGAGCTCTGCGGGGCTGAAAAAGTTGCTGGATGCGAGGGTAAGGGGGTAAGGTTTATAGCCGGGGGTTGCGGCATGCTCGAGCGACTGGACTCTGCAAGCGCACCTGCCGCAACCGTCCGTGAATGACTCTTTTCACTAAATTGTGCACCGCCTTCACCGTGTCTTTGGTAAACCGCGTAGGGGCTTGACCTCCATCGATCCTCTTACTTGACAATCTTGCGCATTGCCTTCACCGCGTCTTTGGTAAACCGCGTTCGGGCTTGACCTCCTTCGATCCTCTTACTTGACAATCTTGCGCATCGCCTTCACCGCCGGCTCCAGTTTGTTTTTCTTCAAGTCCTGCCAATCCATGGGCGAGAGGGTCTGCGCCTGGCCCGCCGGCACCACAAACTGCTGCACATCTGACCGCGTCGTTTTGTTCTTTATGGTCTGGGCGATTTGCAGATTATAGATGAGTTCGTTTTGGGGGCTCTCCACCTGCAAGCTGTCCAGCTGCTGCACCAGGGCGAATCGCACCGGCGCCTCTTTGGCCACATTCATGTTGGAGAGGGTAAAGTCGCGCGTCACATGGTACGGCGCGTAACGGCGATGGATGTTCAGCCGCACATTGCCGAGATCCCTTTGCGAGCCGATCTGCAGCGTTTGTTTGGCTGTATTGATCTCTTCAATCCGCAAAGTGTCCTTGCCGGCGCCGCCGGAACCCACACTCAACGCCAGAGAATTATCCTGCAACAGGAAGCGGCAGGTGTAAGGCTGTCCCTTGCTGTTCACTTCGACGTTCAGGTTTTTGCCGCCCGCATGGCGGAAGAAATAGACCTCTCCCGGCTGTTTGGAACGGCCGGCGAAAAAAGGCCAGCGGATGATATCCATGGTCCGCCGCGCCGGATCTTTCTCGAGTTTTTGTGTGCCCGATGACCAGTTATAAAATTTATGGCCCTGATCATCGCTGATCTGGTTGATGCCGCCCTCGCCGCTGAAAATGAGCGTTCCGATTTGACCCAAAAGCCAGCTCGCGCTCAGAGCGTGATTGTCCTTGTATTTCGCCGTGGAAATATTGGTGGCGATAAAGGTCCAGTCATCATTGCTGCCCCCTTCCCAGCCATAGCTGTTGGGATCCGCGGCATTGAAATCCGCCGGATATTTCCAGTGTTTGGTGGCGGAGGTCAAGTCAATTTCCAGGTAATTCACCGCGGTGGCACCGTCATAAAATGATGCATGCTGACTGTAGGGGCGATTGGGATCATAGACATAGATGCGGGCATAGGAGGCTGTTTCCGTGGTGCTGATCGGCACAATGGTGTGGGCCTGCTGCCCGCCCCCGGTGGCGCCGGATATGGTGCTGATCGACGATGGCATGAAGGAGAGCATGGGATAATCGCCGCTGGCGATGCCCGCCTTGATGACGCCGAAATGATGCGTCGGTTGGGTGTAATTGGCATCGTTAACCATATCGACGATTTCTTCCAGCATCGGCTGCGTCAATTGCCGCAGATGCATGACGCCAATCGCTTCGCGCACCAACTCCATGTCCGGCCCGGCATGCGTCCCGGAAAGATCGCCCTCATAATCATAGACCGGGCTGCACACCCCCAAGTGCCCGCCCTCCTTGTAGCAGATCAGGCTGAGCAGGGACATGCCGAAACAGTCGGCGTTGCCCGCATAGCGCGTGATGACCAGATCAAAAAAGGTCTGATCATCGACGCTGGCCGAGGCATAATCCGGGCCCACCCCCAGAAAAGCTTTGCTGTAGATCGTCCACAAGGTGGTGGTATCGGTGGTGAGGAGAAAATTATAAAAATTCCAGCCGTCGCGATCGGGCTCATATTGAGCCTGGAGATTGGAACCAGCCAGGATCATCAGCAAACCCAAGATAATTATTTTTGTTTTCATAGGAACATGACTCCTATCAGCGCTTGCTGTTATTCATACTTGCCCTTTTGCGGCAAAGAGAGCATAGAGGGCTGCCCTTGCAAATTATAAGCCTGAACTTTGTACCAATAGGTACTGCCGGCATAAATGGTCGAATCCACGTACGAATTGGTCTGGAGAATGGGACTCTTTTGCAAATAGTTTCCGGTCTCTGTCGCGCTGCGAAAGAGGACGAACCCGAGATGCAGCGTATCCACGAACGCGGGCGACCATTTGATCTCCAATCCGCAGCCGCCTGAAATCTTGTTGATCGGCGTCGCGATAACCGGACGCGCAGGTCCGCTCGAACTGAAGGTGAAGGAACTGTAGGGCACGGCGCGGTCCGGTTTGGCGTCATTGCCGTTTTGATCCACTGAGGTCACCTTGTACCAGTAGATTTTTTTCGCATCGACGTGCTTGTCGAGAAAAGCCCCCGACTTCATGCCCGTATGCGCGACCAGCGGGATGCTGTCGCAGCCGCACGGCTTGGCGGGCTTGAAGGGCGCGCCAAGCGGTGTGGAGACCGCCGGCGGTTTGACCACGGTCATGCCGCCCACCCAAAGGAATGGATCTGTTTCCTTATCCGCCCGGTAGACATGAAACGCGCCCAGGTCCTGAATCGGCGCGGCGATCCACTCGATGTTGATGGCGCCGTCCTGCGCCTGCATGCCGCTGACAATGGGCAACGGCGGCGGCGTCTCATCCAGCAAACGCTGACAAACCACGGTTTCGATGGCAAAATCCGGATAGGGCCAATCGCCACTCTCATTCTGGCTCTTGTCCTTGGCCTTGATCCAATAGGCATAACATAACGGAGACGCGGCTGGGACACTGCCATCGTTGTAACAAACCTTGCCATATTTCGCCAGAGAATCTTCAGCTTCCTTTTTGGTCATCTCTGCGATGAGCACAAAAGGCCCGCAATTGGAGCCCGTTTTGCGTTCCTGGTCCGGCGGGGTCCAGCGGCCGTAATCGCACAGACTGCGATAGATCATGTAGGATTCCAGATCCGGCTCCGTATTTTGCCGCCAGCATATGCGAATATAATGCTGGAATCCCTCCGCCGCCACATCTTTGGGCGGATCGGGCGCATAAATGTCCGGCACATGCCCGGAAGCCGCCGCGGAAAATACACTCGTATGACTGTGGTTATCTTTGACGCGCAGGCGGTAATAGAATTCTTTTTCTCCATACTGTGAAATGATGGCGGGATCGCTATCTGTGTATTCCACGGTTGTGACCAGGAGCGGTTGCGCGATATTAGCCGCATTGATTTTGATGCCGCCCGTGTCCGTCTGGGTGGTCGCCCGGTAGAGATCATACCCCTTGATGCCATCCTCCTCGATGCGGCCCAATTCATCTTTCGTCACCTTGGACCAGCTGATTTTCAGGGTCTGGCCCACGGCCTCGACTTTCAGATCCATGGGCAATCCAGGACGTGTTTGATCTTCAGGTGTGGCATCCGGGGTTTCCGCGCTGGGGGTTCCGGGCGTGCCCAGGGCGTTGCGGGCTGAAACCCGGTAGCGATAGGTGGTCTTGTTCGCCGGCCCATCGACCGGGGCGCCGTCGACATCGTGGGTCGTCGGCATGCCTGTAGTTTCGTCCCAGCGCCGGTAATCGATGATACCGAAAACCGGCACAGCCAGGGAATCATTGTTGAGATCAGCCGTTAACTTCACCATGACCGGTTTGTCGTTTACCCTGATCCATGAACCCGCCGGCATGGTGCGACGATAGACATCATACCCGGTCGTCGAGGCGACGGAATCCCAGGTCACCATGACGCGGCTGTCCCCGGCCAGGGCCTGGACATGCAGTGGCGCCGGCAACGGCGTGTCGACGCCGGCGACCACCCGCACATCGCTGGCCAGGACCTCCTCGCGGCCTTCGCGCATGCCGCGGATTTCATAAAAGTAGGTGGCGCCCATGGAGACCGCATTGTCCACATAAGCCTGGCCGATCACCTGGGCGATTTTGTAATATTTGCGCGCCAGCATCTGCAGCAGATCCGCATTGCGGCTCCCCGGCCGCACGGTATAAAGCTGACAGGGATCAAATCCCCGCGTGACTTTGATGCGCAAGGGATCCGGCCCCGGCGTAAAGCGGATTTCGCGCAGGCTCTTTCCCGCCTCCCTTTCCGGAACCTGCTGCAGAACCGCCGCAATTTCCTTCCATTCCTGCGATTTGACCGGGATGATTCCCCTGATCTCCTCGCAATCCCGCATGATGGCAATAGGCGCATCGTTAAGGGGCTTTTTCCCATAACCAATATCCATCGCCGTTTTACGGTATATATTGAACGACTGCACATTTTTATTCTCGGGCCAGGTCAACAGTACCATGGGACTCCGGGCCAATCCGCCCTTGCTCCACGCCTCCATTTTAAAATCCTGGCCCATCAGGAGGCTCGGCAGCAACAGGAGCAAACCAATCAACTGATGTACGTGCCGCAGCGGATTCGGTCGACTCCCATCAGACAGGTTCATCTGTGCGCTTCGCATCGTTTTATAGATCGACATGGGATTCTCCCTCTCTTTAATAAATCTCAAAACCGTCGTCAGAGAGACGGACCGTTACATCAACACTGCCGCAAATGACCCAGAGCACGCAGCCCTCCAGACCTGCGGTGCCCTGAAAATAGGTCGGCACGCCCAGGCTCATCTGCAGGTTAACCCAGGCCGATGCCGAGACCAGCCCCCAGAGTATTTCACCATGTAACGACACGCCAAGGTTGACCAACACATAAGGCAATGGCACCCCCACCTGGGGTGTGACGCCGATAAGATTCACGAAAGCCCCGACGCCCGCATAGATGCCTATGCCGCCGCTGAAAATGCCAAAATTCATGGAAAAATCGACGCTGCCAAAACCATATACGCCGGTAATAAAAGCCGGCAGCTTATCCATGGCTACGCTGTAGCGGTTGCTCGGATCCAGCAACACCCAGCACTCGCTGTTGGGTACATTGTTGCCGAGAAAAATACCGCCGGCCACGCCCGCACTGAACTTGCGCGAGAAAACCTCGATGGCCACGCGACCCTGAACGTACTGGGTGATGGGCGACAGGCACCAGTTGACATGGCCTTCCGCCTTGAGCCCGGCAAACAGGCTGGTGAAATCCATCTGCCCCTGCAAGTCGCCGGTGACTTTTTTCGCTTCCGTATCCATGGTCAACAGAATGGATCCATCGATGCCCATGGTGCCGCCGCCGAGCGCGAAATCGACGTACATCTTGCCCGCGGCGGAAAAACTGGTGAACGTGGGCTTAATGACCTCCTTGACCTCGATCATGGCGCCCTCGCCGCCCATGATGCCGAAGGCGCTTTGCGACGTGGCCTCCAGCGTAAACCCGAGCGTGACACAACTCAGGGTGTTGCCGGTGATCGTGATACAACCCCACAATTCAGCCGCCGTGCCAAAATCCCGGTCCGCCAAAATGAAATTGGTGCCGGAATCGATCGCCAGGCTGGCCTGGATCTGCGTGCTGTCCATTTGAATCGAGGAACGTAATTCCCGGGCGAAATGGTCGGACATCCCCGCGGTGCCTTCGCCGATGAAGCCGTCCTGATCGTTGGCATCATAGGTGAGGGTATACTCAAATTCCGCGAGGCTGCTCCAGGCTTTGGTCAACGTCAGTTCGCTGGCATCACAGCCGGTGACGGCGCTGTTCAAAACGGAAACGTTGCGGCCGCCGTAGACGCCAATGGGATCCGAACCCGTGTATTTTTCATCCTTGATGCTGAGATAGTTTCCACCGAAGAAATTGAAATGATTGTCTCCGCAAACCTGCAGATACCCGGCGACCGTGCTGCTGTAAGTGGACAAGGCCACATACTTGGGCGTGAAGTTGAATCCATCAAATTTTTGATTCGCCGAGTTGTAATCGAAGAACAATTCGCCAATATTGCCGTCGGCAAACATTTCCGCCCAATAGAGTTTGAATGGCGCGGCAAAATGGCGGTGCTCGCGGATGCCGGCGTTGGTGAAGATCACCTGGCCGGACTTGACGCTGAGCACTCCGGCGGGATCCACCGCGGAGGTCGAAACCAGCTGCACGCCCCAGTAATCCAGCGTCACCGGCGTGCTCAGGTCGATATCCCCGCCGACAATATGCGCCGTGGAAGTGAATTCCATATCCTTGAACGGCAGTTTCACGGCGCTGGGACCGCTGATATCGAGAATGCCGTTAAAATCCGAATCGAACACCGCGCTGGTGCTGTATTCGATGAACAGGCACTTTTCTTTTTGTTTGCCCTGACATTCCAGTGAAGCCTTGAACGGCACGCTGCCTTTATAATAGGTGACGGCCGGATCGCCCAACTCGACATTCTTTCTATCGGGCGGCATGATGATGATGCGGCCGTTGACACCGCCGAAATCAATATTTAACCAGCACGAGGTGAAGGTAACTCCACTTCCTTCCACAAACGAGATCCTTTTTGGCGGCGAGCCGGGAATGTCCGGGGTGAAAATGGCATAATCTTTCAAAGAGAGGATGGTGATGCCGCCTATCTGTTTTTCCTCCAGTTTGGCCAGCGGATCCGCGCCCCAACTGAGGTTGAAATCAGCCGCGCTTTTGGGCAAATAGGAAGTATTGGCGCGGCCGCACAAATAAAAGAGTTCAAAATTGGGGCTGGAGGTATTGGGGGTGGCTGCATAGCTGATCAACTCGGCGCCGCGCCTGGTGAGTTCGCCCCAATGCAGCGTCTCGCTGAGTTTCACTTGGGCCGCGAGATCCAGATCTCGTTGCACCGTCAGGGTGGTGTAGCTTGCCTGTAGCGGCGCACCGATCGTTCCCTTGCATACCGCCTGCACCGGCAGGGTGATGGTTCCATTGCTGAATTCTCCGCCCTGGATCCGGGTGCTGTCGACGTCAAGATAGCCGGAACCAACGGTCAATTCATACCCAAAGGGCTGCAGGGAAGTAAACGTATAAGATGATGAAGAGCTGAGGCGGCCGGCCAGTCCGGTTGCCGTCACCTGGGCATTGGTGAACTCATAACTCCCCTGCAAATAGCCGGTATTGGACTGCAGTGTGCCGGACGGCGCAGCGACCGTCGTCCCCTTGTTTAAAATCACACCGCGCCAGTCACTGGTCAATCCCAGGCCAGGGGGAGATTGCGTGGTGCTGAGATCGACGATGTAGCCCTTATTCCCCTGGAAGACGATGCCGCTGGGATCCATGATAAAGGGGCCGTAACTGGAATCCGGCAGTGACTGGTAGAGCTGACAATCCGCCGTGATGCTGACCTGCCCCAGGTTGAGGAGCGCCGGATCGCAGCCACCGCCATCGACCAGGGAAGCGGGCAGGCGCAATTTGGCAATGGCGGTTGCGCCGGTGGTGGTAAAATGCAGGCTGTCGGCCAGGAGGGTAAATCCGGCGATATAGATTGCAGCGGGCCGCGGCGGATCGGGGGTTGCCGATGGATAACAGGCTTCTCCCGCGGTGATATTCGCGCAGGTGTTCCGCGGGGTGGGGGTGATGCTGACATCTCTGAAGTGGAGACGAATCCGCCCGCGGCTGGCGCTGGTGGTTTGCGCCACGATATGATCGAAAAAATCTCTTTTGGCGGCGATGATTTCCGCTTTGCTGCCGGGTTTGGCGCGCAGCGGCAGGGCCACTTGCTGGCCCAGGACAATATCGGGATTGACTTTTTTCGCCTCCGCCAGCGTCATCTCTTTTTCAGGATTCATTACTGTTTTCACAACCTGAAAATTTTGCAGCCACTCCGCGGTGCCGATGGGATAGAGCAGCGTAAAGCCGCAGGTAAAGGCCACTTCCGCCTCTCCGGCCAGGCCGGTGGCGACATTATCCTCGAAATCATAGCTGCCGCGATCAGAATAAGAGAGCACATACAATGTGAACTGCCCCATTTTCAGCGTGTCGGGCAGATCGCGATACCAGGCCGGATAAATAAGGGCCAAAGCGCCGGCGATTTTGGCGTTGAGATCGGTCACCTTCTCCGAGATGGCAAAGGGCTGTTTCTCCGCTTCCTTGACCTCGCCTTTGATCTGATCCAGACTCGCGTTGGCGGCGCGGTATTCTTTGGCGTTCATGCTGCGTCTGCGCGCATCAAGATTCTTTTCAGCCTCTTTCAAAATTTTCTTTTGATACGCATCGAGGACCAGCTCGCAATACTGTTTTTCAAGCTCCGGTATTTTTTCCCTGGCCTGGCGGACGTCCCCCGCTTCGGCGTCTTTTACCAGACTATTGAAAAGTCTTTCGCTGCGTTCAAACTCATCGGGCAGCAGGGTATCAAATTTTCCTGCCAGCACCTGTTTTCTACTGGCGGCTACATCTGCCAGGGCAACCCGGGAAACCCTGGCCGCGTCAACCGCCTCCTGCAAAAACTTGGCCGCCACATCCAGATCTTCGCGGATGTTTTTCAACTTGTCGCCGCGGCGAAAGCGGTCTTGCGCCTTCAGGTAGGCCTCATACGCCCGGCCGTACAGCGTTGGTGCATACAGGGAAATTTCCTCGCGCGAAGCCTGTTCCATACTTTTTTGAAAATCGCGGAAGAGCTGTTCCTGAAGGGGGTCGTTTTTCTGGGCGGTCAGCGGTTGCAGGGAAAGGCCGAGGAGGAGCATGAAAGCGATGAAAAATCTCTGCCACATAATTCATCTCCTGGTTACATAGGACGGTACAGCGCGTGGCCGAGCAAAACAATTCGCTGCTCCGTAAAAAAAGGACGGTACCCGCAGTATTCACATAAACCGGAAGAGGCCACTTGATGGTACAAGCCGTGTATCAAGCTGTTCAGTGTGGATGACCCAAAACGATGTTTCTGTTCCTGAGAAGATGATGGTGCCGGGCTGTGACGGTCAGGAGAGCTGTTTCCATTTCTGATGGTTGGATACTATAATGTCCACTATTTGCAGGTAATACGCAAGTAAAATATTTCATTTTGTGATAAAACTCAAACCACCAGGGTCTCTCTGATCGGGGGGAGGCTATCGCCGCATTCCTTACATGACACCGAGGCGGTGTTCCGATGCTATTTAGCCTTTTCTATCCATCAACCGCCGCGACCATCGGTAAAAGGACTGCTGCCGAACTGCCGGAAAGCGCGTGGATGTGCCCACCTTGTCCTTGCAAAAAAGGCTGAAAATGCGTATCTTTTGGTCATAACCCTAGCACGGAGACTCTTCATGATCACGCAGTACATCTCGGAATTAGCGATCAAATTGCTGGATGCAGGCGGTTACTGGAGCGCCGCATTTCTCATGGCTTTGGAAAGCATGGTTGCCCCCGTCCCCAGTGAGGCGGTCATGCCGTTTGTTGGTTTTCTCGTCGCCGACGGCAAATGGAATCTGTGGATATCTGTTTTGGCGACCACCGCAGGCTCCATGGCGGGATCGCTCCTGTCTTATTACATGGGCTATTATGGCGGCAAACCCCTGGTGCTTAAAGTCGGCAAATACCTCCTCCTGGACCGCCATGACCTCGAAATCACGGAACGCTTTTTTGCCAAACGCAGCGGCACCTGGACGCTTTTCATCAGCCGGTTCATCCCCGTCATCCGCCACCTCATCTCCATCCCCGCCGGCATTGGCAAGATGAAAATGCTGCCCTTTGCCCTGGCCACGCTGATCGGCGCCACCCTGTGGAATACGTTCCTGCTTTTTCTCGGCATCAAACTGCGGGAGAACTGGACGCTGGTGCAAAAATACTCCCACCAGGTCGACATTGTTGTCGTACTCTTGCTGGCTGCCTTTGCCGGCTGGTTCATCTATACCCGGCTCAAAAAACGCCGCAGCCAACCCGCGGAATCCTGATGACGCGGTGCCATACCTGTCTTGATAGGGTAATGTTGACGTTCCCGTTTTGAATAAAATTGAGCCCCGACAAATACATGTCGAGGCTCAATCTCCGCCCTGCGGCGTCTATCTTTGCCGCGTCGAGGGAATAACGCGTGCGCATGCGCGGCCCGCGCATAGTATATACTGCCTTGCTGCGTCTATTTTTACCGCATCGAGGGACGGGCTTTATGCATGCAAAAACTGGTGCTGCAGCGTGGATCATCCCTGCAAAAACACATGCGCCATCACTTTGGCATCCGACAAGGTGAAAGAGATGCGCGAGAACTCTTCGGGCTGATGCGCTGAATCGTCCAGCGTGGACCACACCACCGCCGGAAGACCCGCGCGCCGGAAGATGGCCGCCACCGTGCCGCCGCCAATGCCAACACAGCGCGGTTTCACCTTTTTGATATCATGAATGGCCTTTTTCAGGGCGACGACCACCTCCGCATCCTCCCGGGTCGGCGGCGCCGCTTCCGACCGCTGCGTGTGATCCAGAGTGACGGTGACGCCGAATTGCTTTTCAACTTCATCGGCCAATTCGCGGATTTTTTTCTCCACCAGTTCCAGGGGATAATCCGGCAGCACCCGGCAATCAAAATAGAAAATGTCTTCGGGCGGTATGGTGTTGACATTGGGCACATTGGCTTCGCGCTTGGTCGGTTCAAAGGTGCTGATGGGTGGTTCGAACAATTCATCCCTCTTGTTGAATATGTGCTCCAGATTGTCCATTTTGACTGCCAGATGCGCCGCTGCCCGGTGGGCGTTGATGCCCAAGGCCGGCGTCGACGCATGACACTGCTTGCCCGCCACCATGACCTTGAGCCATAAAATGCTCTTTTCGGCGATCTCGATGAGCGCGCCCTCGGTGTCGCCGGCATCCGGAACCAAAAACCAGTCCTGCGCGCCGAATTGTTCGGGGTGATGCTCCATGAGATAATCGAGGCCATATGCGCTGCCGGTCTCCTCGTCGGCGACGATGGCAAGCCCGAGATTACAGGGCGGCTCAATGCCCGCATCCCTGAAGGCTTTCATCGCCAGCAGTCCGGATATCAGCCCCTGATGATTGTCCTCGACGCCGCGGCCGATGAGTAAGTCGCCCTCCCGCCGTAATTTGAATGGATCCGCCTTCCACAATTTTAAATCGCCGGCGGGAACTACATCCAGATGCGCCATCACCCAGATGGTTTTGTCGCGGTTTTTCCCATACAACTTGACCAGCAGATTGGGCCGGTAACCGCACGGCACGCGGGCATCCGGCGCGTTGAAGGCGCGGATTTCATCGACACCCAGTTTTTCAAGATACCCCTGAACATACTCCGATTTTACCTTTTCGCCTTCTCCACCGCTTTCCGGGGCCAGCGCCGGAATAGCCACCAGCTCTCTTTGCAAATCGACGATCTCTTCGCCGTAGCGGTCAATCTTCTCAATCAGTTTTTCCAGCATTTTTTCATTCGACATACGGGCATCCTTTCTATGAAATCATAAAGCCTGGATTCGAGCACCGTCACGAAGCCACTCCGTAGCGGCGGGGCCCTCGTTCAATAGCAGATCGAGCACACTCAATCCCGGCACATAAGCACCAAACTGCTGGTGATAAGGCCGATCCTGATAGGTAAACGTGCAGATTTGCACGCCTCTGTCCGCAAGCCGGTCCATATCCACCAGAGGTATCTCGTGCGGCCATATCAGATAACGATTGCAGCCGAGCGCTTTCAGCCAGGCGGCAAGCCGCTGCGTGCGCTCAGCGATGGCGGGCAAGTCATGGCTCAGGACAAGATGCATGCCCGGCGCCAACTGCTCCATCAAGAAGCTGTTTACAGTGGTCAGCAGATGGCCAAGATTATTTCCCGCGTTATTTAATAGCCTCTCCAGGCCATCGGCATAGTAGTAGTAATAGGCGGCGTTATGATAGTTATACGCCAGACTGCGTACATGCGTTTCACGCCAGGGCTGCCGGGCGTCGATCTCCATCTCCCGGATTTGCTTATGTAAATGTCCCTTGCTCAACAGCGGCAGCGACAACCACCGGGCGCCGGATACGGTTTTAATGGCCATACGGTGCACGAAATCGTGTTTGCGAAATTGAAAGGTGTCGGCGTGAATGACCACATCGGCACAAAGGGCTTTGGCAAAGTGCGCCAGGGGCGGAAAATAGGAAGGCTGAACAATGGTCAGCAGCATATATCCTCGCTCCTCTCTGCCGTGCCGATGCGGTCATAAAGTGCGCGCAGTTGTATCGACTCCTGTCGCCACGAATAATGGGCCTTGACATAGGCGCTTCCACGTTCTCCCATCTCCTGCGCCTGCCGGGGGTGATCCAGCAGATGTCTGATGGCCTGCACATGGGCGTGGACATCGTCGGGCTTGACCAACAGCCCGCACCCGGCCGGTTCGATCAAGTGCCGCAGTCCTGGCAGATCACTCGCCACGATGGGGAGTCCGCACGCCATGTATTCAAAAACTTTATTGGGATAACATATCTTGAGCATCTGCGGCACCGGCTGCCACGGGATCAACCCAATCCGGCTGCGCTGCAGATGTGCAGCGACCGCATCATGGGGCAGGCGCGGAATAAAATCAATGCACGAATCGACCTGGCGCTGCCGGGCATATTCCTTGATCTCCGCCTCCACCCGGGGTTCATTGAACGGTCCGAGGCAGAGCAGGCGTACCTGCGGATGGCTCATCTTCAGGGCTTTCATGATATCGACGAGCAGCCGCGCGCCACGCGCCACGCCGAGTCCGCCGAGATAGATGATTTGCTCTTCCTTGACGACCACCGCCGGCGCCGCAAATTTTTCCAGTCGCGGGAAATTGCGGATGAGCACGGTTTTACAGCCGGCGCGCCGCAGCCGCTGCGCCTGATCCGGGACCACACAGATGACCGCATCCAGGGACCGCGCCAGGAACGGTTCGACCCAGCGCACCAGACGCGACAATACGGGTTTGATCTTTTCCGGCAGCCAGGCCCGCTCCAGTACGGTCTCGGGATGATTCTCATGACAGTCATAGATCACCCGCGCCGTGGCGGTTTTCTGCAGCAGCCAGCCCCACGGCAGCAATTCGAAGTCATGGAAATGATAGACCTCCGCGTTCAGACGGCGGCTCATCAGATAAAAACGCCAGCCGCCGAAAAGGCGCTGCGCGCGGCTGCGAGGTTTTTTCAGACCGATGATCTCGACGCCTTGCCGCACCTCCTTGTCAAAATCCGCATGCACCAGCAGGGTCACCTCATGACCCGCGTCAGCCAGGGTACGCGCCTCGCGATGAAACACGCGCACGTCGTCCGGATGATGCACCGATGTGAACATGCAGACGCGCAGCACTTTCCCTGCATAATCCTTCATCTCAATCGAGCACCATGCTCAAGCCGATGCGGTGGCGATCCTTGTCAATGGTCAGCACCTTGACCTCGACAATATCCCCTACCTTCACCACATCGAGCGGATGTTTGACGAATTTCTTCGCCATGCGGCTGAGATGCACCAGGCCGTCCTCCTTGACGCCGATGTCGACGAAAGCGCCGAAATCGACCACGTTGCGCACCGTGCCTTTGAGAATCATGCCTTCGTAGAGATCGTCGATGCTGAGCACATCGTTGCGCAGCACCGGTTTGGGCATCTCGTCGCGGGGATCGCGATTGGGTTTCTCCAGGCTGGCGATGATGTCCAGCAACGTCTCCTGGCCGCAACCGCACACGCTGGCCAGTTCCCCCAGCGAGCGCCGGCTCTGCTTGAGCTGCAGGCTCACCAGTTTGCCATTTTTGCGCACCGTCTCCACGTCGAGATTCAACTCCTGCAGCAGGCGGTTGGCCGCATCATACGATTCGGGGTGTACCGCGGTCGTATCGAAAAACACATCGCTCTCCGGGAGGCGCAAAAACCCGGCGGCCTGCACAAAGGCATTATCGCCCAGTCCCCTGACCTTTTTCAACTCCTCCCGGGAGGTGAAGCGGCCCTGCTCCTCGCGGAATTTGACGATGCTTTCGGCCACGCGGCCGTTGACGCCGGAAACATATTTGAGCAGCGAGGCCGAGGCCGTGTTCAGGTCCACGCCGACCTGGTTCACCGCGGATTCGACCACCTGATCCAGCGATTCGGCCAGTTTGATCTGATCCACATCGTGCTGGTACAAGCCGACGCCGATGGATTTGGGATCGATCTTGACCAGTTCCGACAGCGGATCGAGGAGGCGGCGGGCGATGGAGATATTGCCGCGCAAAGAGGCCTCGAGATCGGGAAATTCTTTTTTTGCCACCGGCGAAGCGGAATAGACCGAAGCGCCCGCTTCATTGACAATGGTATAATGGACAGTTTTGCTGCAGTCGGCGATCACCTCGGCCACCAGCTTTTCCGTCTCACGGCTGGCGGTGCCATTACCAATGGCAATGATGTCGATCTGGTAATCATCGATGTATTCCCGGATGATTTCACTGGCCTCGTTCCAGCGTTTCTGCGGCTCGTGGGGATAGATGGTGCTGCCTTCCAGATATTTGCCCGTCGCATCGATGGCGGCGATTTTGCAGCCGGTGCGGAATCCCGGATCGATGCCGAGAATGCATTTGCCGCGCAGGGGCGGCTGCATCAGCAGGGCGCGCAGATTCTGCGCAAAGACGCGGATGGCGTGCTCGTCGGCCCGCTCGGTGAGCAGATTGCGGATTTCCCGTTCGATGGCCGGCGCGATCAAGCGCCGATAGGCATCCGCGATGGCGGCACGAAATTCTTCGGTGAAAATTGAACGGCTGTTCACGATATGGAGTCTTTCGATCTCGAGGATCATATCCGCCTCCGGCGCTTCAACCCGGGCGCGGAGGAAATTCTCGCGTTCGCCGCGGTTGATGGCGAGAATGCGATGCGGCGGCACGGTTTTGAGCGGCTCGGAGAACTGTTTGTAGATTTCAAAATCCTTGCAGTTCTCCGCATCTTTGGCCTCGGAATTGAGAAAGCCTTTGGCTTGCGTCAGTTCGCGGATGATACGGCGCACCTCGGCATCGTCGGAGACCACTTCGGCGCAGATATCCCGCGCGCCTGCCAGGGCCTCTTCGGGCGATGCGACGCCCTTGTCCGCATCCACATAAGCGGCAGCATACGCCAGGGGATCCCCCTCGGTGATCTCCTGAGCCAGGATCAGTTGCGCCAGGGGCTCCAGACCTTTCTCCTTCGCGATGGTCGCGCGCGTACGGCGTTTGGGCTTGTAGGGCAGATAGAGGTCTTCCACTTCCTGCAGCCTGGTCGCCGCCTGAATCTTTGCCGCCAGTTCGGGGGTCAATTTGCCCTGTTCATCGATGCTCTTGAGAATCGCCTGTTTGCGTTCTTCGAGATTGCGCAAATATTTGCTGCGCTCCTGGATGGCGCGAATCTGATCTTCATCCAGACTGCCGGTCGCCTCTTTGCGGTAACGGGCGATGAAGGGAACGGTGTTTTCCGCGTCCAGCAGCTCCACGGTGCTCTTGACCTGATGCCAGCGCAGATTGAGCTCTTCCGCGATGAGCGTGTACATTTGTTGTTCGTCCAAAACGGCTTTTCCTTCTTGATTGATTCATAGCCCAATTCGGTGTTGACGGGAAAATTATGGCGTTGTGGCGTCTCGGAGGTCGCTCAACCAACCGGCAGACACCGAATCGGTGTTACAATTTTCTTCCATTATTCGAGCAAGTAAAAATATATCAGCATCGCAGGAGAAAAGCAATATGAAAATCATCTTGACTTTTTGCCAATAATTCACTAATTCTAAGTGTATAGTGTGAGCATCCATACAAAAAGCGAAACCACACCGGAACATTTCGTATTTTACAATGTATAAAAAGATACGAATAAAACGTCAATGTAGCATGCTCAATCATAAAATTTTAAAAAGGAGGATACCATGTCAGACAGCGGATTTGATCGTGATAGTTTTTTCAAGGGCTTGCTGATCGGCGGCACGCTCGGCGCTTTGGCTGCGCTGATGTTTGCACCCAAATCCGGCAAAGAGCTGCGGGGCGATATTCGCCGCAAGGGCGAAGAAGCCGTGGAAGGCTCCAAGCGTCTCTATCATGATGCCCGTCACCGCGCCTCAGCCCTGATCACAGAAGCCGTGGAGAAAGCACAAGCGTTGCGCGAAGAAGCCGCTGAACAACTGGCGAGCGCCCGGCAAAAGGCAGAAGAAATTCTCACCAGCGCCGAACACAAGGTGGATGAACTGAGCGAGTCGGCCAAAGGGTATTACGCGGACGCGAAAGCAGAAGTTTCTAAAAAAAAAGATAAAGTAGAAAAGACCGTCGCCGCCGGACTCGATGCTGCGCGCCAGGAACTTGCAAAGAAATAACCATTAACGCGGAAGGAGAACCCCTGTCATGCTATTAACATACAGTGTGGTCGTCATCGCCGCAGTCATGGTTCTGACGTGCCTGGCTCTCATCGTGACGCTGTTTTACATCATCCGTGTCGCCAAGTCCGTGGAGCGCTTGACAGAAACAATACGGCCGCATATAGCACCCATCAGCCACGATATCACCCTCATCACGCAAAAAACCGCCACCATCATGGAATCGGTACAGCGGCAGACGTTGATGATCGAGGAGAGTGTGGATAATGTGCGGGCGATGTCAAGAAGCGTGCGTCACTTTGAAGAAAATCTCCTGGACAAGATGGCGCTCCCGTTTGTCAAATTGTCGCAGATGGGAAACGCCATGGTGCGTGGGTTCGAAGTAGTTTACAATCGTCTGACGCGCAAAAACGATTAGTTCATGGAGCACCTGTTACGACAGAGCCTGCAGCATCGAGCTGCAGGCTTTTTTTATTTCAGGGGGGCAGTTGGCTCAAGGGAATCGGTCCAGAATCAGATGCGCGGCAGTTCTCCTGCACCTGTTCCGGCGTCTTGGCACCGGGGATGGCGGTATGACAAGCCGGATGAGACAGACAAAAGCGCAGGGCGATCTGTCCTTGCGATTGATCGGGATAGCGATCATAGAGGGGGGCGGCTTTGTCCAGCTTTTGCAAATAGGTTTCTATTTTTTCCGGGGAGAGGTTCATGCGGCGATGATCATCTTCTGAAAAGCGGCTCTCCCGGTTGAATTTTCCGGTGAGAAATCCAAACAGCAACGGGATGCGCACGATCACACCAATCCCGTATTTCTGCGCTTTGGGAAAAAGTTCTTCCTCGACTTCGCGCTCGAGCAGATTGTAACGCACCTGTATGCAATCGAGCAGATCATGATGCAGATCCAATAAAAAGGCCTGCGCTGTCTCTTTGAAAGATTGCACGCTCCAGCCCGCATGCAAAATCTTGCCCGCTTTTTTTAATTGATAGAGGGCCTCCCAGGGATCATCGCGCTGCAATTTTTCCACATCCGGACTGTGCAGTTGCAAAATATCGAGCGCTTCCACGCCCAATCGTTGCAGGCTTTTTTCGGCCGCGGCAATGATATAATCCTTGTCCATATTCTGCCGGATCGGGCCGTACCCCTTGTCATCCTGCGACGTGCTGTAGTAAAAGTCATTGCCCGCCTTGGTGGCAACAACCACCTCCCCTTTGCCGCGTTCGCGCAAGACGCGCGCGATGAGTTCTTCTGAATGGCCGTAGCCGTAAACATCTGCGGTATCCAACAATGTCACCCCGGCATCGAGCGCCGCATGGATAGCCTTGAGCGACACCGCATCATCGGTCGCTCCCCAGTTCACGCCCCCAATGGCCCAGGCGCCGAAACCGATGGTAGAAACCATCGGCCCTCTTTCACCAAGCTGATTATATCTCATACCAACGTCTCCCTGTTTCTTTAGTATAATCGCTTTTACACTCGAAATCAAGCAGTAAACCAGGGTTTTTTAAAAATCCTTACAAATTGCCGAGTGTATAGTGTTTCCCGTTTAAAATAAAAAAGGCGTGGAAATCAGCGAATTTTTTCCTTAACTTATATCACTGAATTTTTCGCGCTTTCCGCGTCCTGCGACGATCTTTTTTTCGCCTGATCCGCAAAATACCGCGCCTCCTTCACTTAGTTCTTGATTAATTATATAAAAATAACTAAATTTATATTCTGTGCTAATTTTTTTGCTCTATTCATTTAAACGAGTTAGATTATGGCTATTGATCTGCAAAAAATGCGCAACATCGGCATCAGCGCCCACATCGATTCCGGCAAAACCACGCTGACCGAACGAATCCTCTACTATACCCAGAAAATCCACGCCATCCATGAAGTGCGCGGCAAAGACGGCGTCGGCGCCACCATGGACTCCATGGATCTGGAACGCGAACGCGGCATCACCATCTCTTCCGCGTCCACCAATGTCACCTGGAAAAAGTATTCCATCAATATCATCGATACCCCCGGACACGTCGATTTCACCATCGAAGTGGAGCGCTCGCTCCGCGTCCTCGATGGCGCCGTGCTGGTGCTTTGCGCCGTCGGCGGCGTGCAGTCCCAGACGCTGACCGTAGACCGGCAGATGACCCGTTACAAGGTGCCGCGTCTTGCCTTTGTCAATAAATGCGACCGCATGGGCGCTGACCCAATTCGCGTCCTCGAACAGTTGCGCGATAAACTAGGCCACAACGCCGTGCTGCTGCACTATCCCATCGGGCTCGAGGCCCATTTCGAAGGCATCATCGATCTCATCCGCATGAAAGCCGTCTACTTCGATGGCGGCAATGGTGAAAATATCCGCGAAGAAGAGATCCCGGAAGCGCTGAAAAAAGTAGCCCTGGAAAAACGCGACGAACTCATCGATCGCGTCTCGCTGTTCAGCGATGAACTCGCGGAAGCCTATTACGAAGATCGCGTCACCGAAGAACTCCTTTCCCGCGCCATCCGTAAAGGCACCCTGTCCCTGGACCTCATCCCGGTTCTCATCGGCTCCGCATTTAAGAACAAAGGCGTGCAACTGCTGCTCGACGGCGTGCTGCAGTATCTGCCCTCGCCGACCGAGATCGAAAACCGCGCATTGGATCTCAATAATGACGAAGCCGAGATTGTCCTCCAGGCCGACAACTCGCTGCCGGCTGTTCTTCTCGCCTTCAAACTGGACGACACCCGTTTCGGCCAGCTGACCTACGTGCGCATCTATCAAGGCGTGATCCGCAAGGGCGACGAAATTCTCAATACACGCACCAACAAAAAAGTGCGCGTCGGCCGCCTCATCCGCATGCATGCCGATGAAATGGAGGACATCACCGAGGCCAGCGGCGGCGACATCGTCGCGCTCTTTGGCATCGATTGCGCCTCGGGCGACACCTTCACATCGACCGATATCCGTTACTCCATGACGTCGATGTACGTGCCGCAGCCGGTCATCTCACTGTCCATCAAGGCGTTGGACAATAAGGCCGGTGAAAACATGTCCAAGGCGCTCAACCGTTTCACCAAGGAAGATCCCACCTTCCAGACTTTCGTCGATCCCGAGACCGGCGATACCATCATCCGCGGCATGGGCGAGCTGCACCTCGATGTTTACATCGAGCGCATGCGCCGCGAATACCATGTGGCACTGGAAACCGGTGCGCCGCAGGTGGCCTACCGCGAGAGCATCTCGCAAAGCGCCAACTTTGATTATACCCACAAGAAGCAGACCGGCGGCGCGGGACAGTATGCGCGCGTCTGCGGCGCCGTCGAGCCCTGGCACGAAGGCGTCTTTGACTTCGTCGACGACATCAAGGGCGGCGTGATTCCCAATGAGTATATTCCTTCGACCAAGAAGGGATTCGAAGCAGCGCTGGAAAAAGGGCCGCTGGTGGGATTTCCGATCGTCAACGTCAGAATCACCATCAACGATGGCAACTATCATCCCGTGGACTCGTCGGACATGGCGTTCCAGCAGGCCGGATTCAGCGCGTTCCGCGAAATCTACAGCCGCTGCAAGCCCATCATTCTTGAACCCATCATGCGGGTGGGTGTGGAGACGCCGCCCGAGTTTCAAGGCGCCGTGCTCGGCACCATCAACCAGCGCCGCGGCATGATCCTCAGCGCCACGGAAGACAAAAGTTTTACGGCCATTGAAGCCGAAGTCCCGCTCAGCGAAATGTTCGGGTATTCCACAATTCTGCGCTCTGCCACACAGGGCAAGGCGGAGTTCACCATGGAATTCAAGCGCTACGCCAAAGTGCCCGAATCCATCGCTGAAGAGCTCAAAAAAGCTTATCAGGAAAAAGAAAGACTGAAACACAAATAAACCAATTTGAGTCCCTGCTTTGCGCGGGTATAATTTTTTGCAGATCGCTGTTGCAATTTAGGGTGTCTTGGTTGTATATTACAGCAGGATCCCCAACTTCAGCGCATCATACTTCAGAGGCCTATCATGTTAAAAGAAGAAATCATCAAAAGAAGTCCGATCCGAATCCTGGAGAAATCGATTCATGGCGGGTTGGGGAAGGGAAATCTGGGGGTTTTCACCGCCAGGAAAGGAGTCGGCAAGACCGCCTGTCTGGTGCATTTTGCCACCGACAATCTCCTGCAGGATCAAAAAGCCCTGCACATCTCCTTTTCCGACGATCCGCAGCACATCACCCACTGGTACACCCAGGTTTTTCACGAAATTTCCCGCGCCTACAAGCTCGAAGGCGCCATGGATATTTACGAAGAGATCATCCGCAACCGCCTCATCCTGCATTTCAAACGCAGCGGCATGCAGCTGGATGCGGTGCAGAGCAGCATCGACCGCCTCATCCGCGATTCCGCCTTCAAGCCGACCATCATCATCGTGGATGGCTTCTCGTTCGACAAGGCGACGCCTTCGGATTTAAAGTTCTGGAAAAATCTGGCCGTGCAGCAGGACGCCGAAATCTGGTTTTCCGCCACGCTGCAGGTGGAATATCCAACCACCGACAGCCAGGGCATTCCGGCGCCCATCAGCCAGTTCGCGGACGATTTCACCGTGGTCATCCTGCTCATTGCGCATCACGACTTCATCGAGCTCAAGCTGGTCAAGGATCACGATGCCAGGGATGTGGAGAAACTGCGCCTCAAGCTCGATCCCAAGACGCTGCTGATCTCCAACCGGCGTGTGTGAGCGCGTCTAACTGAAAAAGCCCATCCTTGGATGGGCTTTTTCAGTATGGTACGGAAAGCTAGCCGCCACCTCTACTGCCTGGCTTATATGTACGCCCTTAAACGTGAGTCTGCTCGTCGATGGGTCTGCTCTCTGCGCGAACAGCCAGCCCTGTCATACTGTAAGCTTTTAGACCCTGCGGCAGAGGCCATGATCAAGTCGAATTATGCCGCGCAGGAGACAAGCTCCTTACAAGGATGACCGGGGGGAAACAGACTCGATCGCCCGGGGACCTTCATCCTAGGCGCGGTTTCTCGTGTCGCCGTGTCTTTGTGGTGTGAACAACCACACCTGATACACAGGCACGGAGAAGCTAATATGTAGAAAATGAGCTTTTTGTATCACCTATTCCAAAGAAGTGTTGATCATTTTATATTTGGGCCAATTATGAATCAATGCTTTTTTATATTTTTCAGCATCCTTAGCCGCTTTTTCAAAAAGATCATCCCCGCTCCCTGAAAATTTCTCTATCAGATCCCACCCCTTATAATAGGACAAAACAGCGATCAACTGCGACAGCAACTGACTATCGGACAGCAGAGCATTGATATATGGTGGTTGGTTTAAATCCCATTTGTTTTGCCAGCGCAAGTTTTCAAAAGGCTGTTGGTAACTACCTTTGAAAAACAATTCCCTGCTTTCATCTTCTATCCCCAGTTTTATGGAACCTTCGACGGCTACTTTTTGTAGATAACCTGGCCCAACTTGCAGCAGGTTACGCTGATTATCATCCGCGCCGGTTATTTTTACAACGATATTGGGAATATCCTTCTCGTCCGTTTTTTCCGTAACAGAGTAGCCTGCTAATTCAAGGGCTTTTTTCATGTAGGCGCTTAATGTGTCTAATTTTATTTTCTTGGCTCCATTCCACTGCATAAAATAGGCGATTTCCTTTGCGGATCGAATTTTCAGCAACGTCTGTGCATCCGCCACTTTTTTATCATCTGGATTATCTGTGATAAAATTGCGAATGGCCTCTGTAGTATTTATTTCGGTTGCCTGAATGAACGCTTTATTACTCGAACACCCGCATATATGTAATAGCACAAAGAAAATAATCCAGGCGTTGCAAAGACGAACGGCGGTTTTCATCCCTTCAGCCCTCCCTGTAAATTTAACAACCTGACGAATAAGGAAACTTTAAATCAATCCTAGTGTCCTGTCAAGTACAGTAAGTTGGGTTATTGCATGATTATTGTAATAGATTTTTGCATATTTCCTCAAGGCCGTGATAGCTTTGCTGCCGCCGATGCCAAAATCAAATCAAAACGACTCTACCCAACCACATCATATTGACATGACACTAGTTTTTAATAATTAACAGGATAAAGCTGTTGGAGAATATAAATATATCGGCACTACTAATCATTGATCCCTTACCTCATGATTCCACCTGAAATGAAGCTCACCCCCAAAAGCAATTCTGTCCGGATAAACACGTTCAACATGAACGTCGTCATTGTTCGATGTGCCTTTCGCATAATGAGTGAACTCTGCACCAATCGTATGCCAGCCTGACAACACTGGGATTTTGAAGTCCGCGAGCAACATGAATTCATTAACAGAGACCGCCACCGTTGGACGCGATGGCGTTGGTCATCTTATAATGACTGCCGACACCTGTTTCGGCGGCGCCATGGGTGGCATCCGACCCTGCAACCAATTCATGGATACCAACCAGCTCCAACGGCAAGCCAAGATCCGGTTCCACCTTCAGGGGATCGCTGGAGTCGTCGAACTTACAGTTATCCACTATTTTCTTGCTCTCATGCACATAACCGCCGAGTTTGACCACCTCTGTGTCCGCCAGCGTGTGGCCCCAAAAGCAATATCTGCGATATCAAATTCGCCATCATTGTCCGCGAAGAACAAAACCGTTTTTTCCAGCCCATAGCGGCCATCCACATCGTGTTTTTCACCTTCCATGATAAACTGGTCATCCAGATAATAACGGAAAAACTCGACGTTTTTAACCGAGATGATGAAACGATACCACTGCCTCGGCTGCACTTTGTAATTGCTGTAGCCTACTGAACCAGTGCCGAGCTGCAAATCCGTATTGATGAAAAAAAATCATACAAGGATGACCCCAAAAATGGGACCCGGCACACCGGTCAGTACATCAACAAAAGGCTGCACTATGGAACAATATCCTTATGATTATAAAAAATCTGGCTTCCTTGATCAATTAGTATCGGAGCCCCATAGCCTCGTTTATTGCATTGCTCATTCTAAGCAGATATTCTCTTGATTTGCTGTGCACCGCGTCGATTTCGCCAGAAGACATGCCCAGCCGCAGATGATAAAGCTTATAATGGGGATTTAGAAAGATCAAAGCTGCTATCATGCCTAATATTGTAAAAAAAACACCTAACAGAAAAGATTTGGTTTTAAAACCCAAATATATCCCCATGATAGCTGAAAATAGGAGCAAAGTTTTTCGATAAGCATCTTTTATTTTATCTATTTCATCCGTCCAGTCGACTTTACAGCTGGCGACCTGATTAATAAAATAATGATTTCCCGAGATTGTGATTCTACCAGTGGAAATTACGGTCTCATCCTCAGAAAAAAGTATTCTTTCGCTTGTTCTATTCCTCGTCGGTAAATCAGTATTACTAGACGAAAATTGGGAATCAAGTTGAATAAGGCCAGGCCCTGGTATCCAATTGCTAGAAGCTGAAATTCTACTATTTGTACCTTGGCTGACGGTTGTAGATAATAAATTTCTGATTTGCGACACAAGAAGTTCCACGCTTTCAATAAATGATTTATATCTAGAGATCGCATAATAGGTGGTGCCAATAACAACTAAAATTGTTAGACTCCCAGGATAATAAGTTATGCTCTGCACATTAAAATCTGAACCTAAACCAGACCGAACCGCCTCATTGATTTGGGATTTGATTTTTTCTTTATTTTTATTTGCATACGTATACAAAAATTCATCTTCCTTTTTCAGATCGGTAGTGTCGAGTAAAAAGCGAAGGTACAGAATTTCTCCATGGATTTCATGGTCTTTTTGCAAATAGTCAGATCTCATTTTCGACCCTTTAAGATGAAAAGCTTCAAGACTTATGTTTAGTACATTTTTGAAGACAGTAGTGTCCCAACGTTACAATAAAATGAACCCCCTATGATATTAATGTGTTTTAGCTTAGGGCTCACTGTTTCTGGGGATCGATTTGAATTAAAAAAGTCCATTTTAAAGTGCACTTAACTAAACTTGTACCCTTTTATTCAGGATACTGGGACATTACTGATTTGAAGATTAAATTAAGATTACTCTTGCAGAGTTGCCTGAAAAAAGAACTCATCTATCAAATTTTATTATCAGCAACTTCAAATTAGAAAAATAATATTTAGTTGCAAGAAGAAAATGATTTTTGCCCCATGAGCAGATTCGCACCCGGCAGTTAATCATCTAAAACCACTGTTCTTGAAATAGCGTCTATTTACAACTTTTGCCTGTAAATCTGCACAGAAAACCCTGTCCCGATTTAAGCCTCCCCTCCGCTCCACGGTCCCAAAAAATCTTAGGAGATCATCTTCAGGCAATTCATTCTTCTGGATATTTCTTCCGGTACCCTTTTCGCCGCTGACCATAATTTTTGCCGTTATTTCGCCTCTTTTCTACTTACTTTACCAATCGTAGCAGACATTTTAATAAAACAACCCGGCGGTTACTCAATGGTCATCTTTTGCAGAAACAGAAAAGCCCATCCTGAAGATGGGCCTAACTTTTTTATTTATATTGCGCGCCCGAAGGGACTCGAACCCCCAACCTTCTGATCCGAAGTCAGAAGCTCTATCCAATTGAGCTACAGGCGCGTGGTATCTCAATTAGAATTTATTCATTTTCCTGCAATAAGCAAATGAAATATTGTCTAACCTGAATTATTCACCGCCAAAAGCAGAGACGTTCAAAGAAAAGAAAAACATAAAAATAGCATCGATCGCAAACTTTAAGACGGAGATGAAATTCAGATCAAAACTTGTTCGCCAATCCAAATAAAAACAGCTCATCGGCCTCGGCGCGTCCGGCGGTTTATGAATAGAACAGGTAAAAAACCCGATAAAAAAAGGCAGGTAACCGCATTCTCGAATGCCTAGGGGGGTTCAGCACTCTACGAAGGGGACGGTTGACCTGCCTCTGTTTTATACGCATAAAAACAGTCAAAGTTCCTTTTTCACAAATTGGCAACAGAACCCGGTTGCGACGTGCCGGTCCTCCCTTTTTCCTGCATTTTGCCGCCACCCCCCATATAAAACGACAGGCCCGCTTTCACCTGCCAATAGTTGTCCTTTTGCTGCGGCTGCAGCGATTTGTTCAACGGGCCATTGTTCCAGCGATATTCTCCAACCACTTGAACCGCCACCCGGGATATGATCTTGTACTCCGCTCCTATCCCCGCACTGATGGAGCGGGTCAAGTAACTGGCTGTTGGCGCAGCCACCGTACTGTCCGCGCCCGCGCGCACCGCGTGCATCTGCCCACCAGCGCCCACCTGCAAAAACGGCCGGATTTTAAGGATCTTGGGCATAAATAGTTTTGCCTGAAGATGGGTCGCATAGAGCGCTTTGGGCCCGTTCGCGGCCGCCGGCCAGCTCACGTCGGTGTATCCCATGCATACGCCCATCTGCAGCAGCCGCGAAAATTCATATCCCAGGTAGAGTTCGGAGACCATGCCCATCTGCGGGGCCGGAGATGTCCGCTTTTGCGGCCTCAACAGGCCCACATCCATCCCCATGACATATTTTGGGGTAAATAAGGCGCCCTGCACTCTTGACCGCGTCGAAATCCCGCCCGCGCTGATCCCCTGCGTCGAGGCCAAAACCACTGGTTTGGATTGCAGGTCAGCCAACGCCTGTTGCCCTTCCAGGTAACTCTTGATCATCTGCACCACTTCACGGTGCACCTCGGATGTCTTTTTGTCGTTTGCATCTGCCGTCTTGCTTTTTTCCACGTCCTGCGCCGCCGTTGCTTTATGAACGACCGCGGCGGGCTTCTCCTTCACCTCGGACGGGGCAGACGGTTGCTTGCGCATGCTTTTAGCGGATTCTTCTGCACCCGAATAGCTGACGGAATCGATGGCGCCAGAAATGAGCGGCTTGGCCGGCGCAAGGCTGTGTTCTGACGTGTTCCGGGTGGCAAAAAATTGCGGCGCCGCTTTCTTTTTGGCCGTCGGAAGTGACTTGACAGGCACGGGCACATCCGGATAGGGCGGCAACAACCACGCTATTTCCATGGTGGTTTCGGCCGGCTGCGCCATCTCCGTCACGCCAAACGCCGGAGGCGTGTCAATCCATGGCTTTGCCTCTTCGCGGCCTTTGAGATAGATCAACAAGGCCAAAGCCGCGACCAGGATAATAATATGTGACCACTTTTCAATTTGCATAGAATGACAGCATATGGCCTGTTACAAAATGGGACATCGCCACGACAAAAGTGTTATTTATTGTGGCAGTTCATTCTGCGACGCGGCATTATCAATGATTAATTTACAATTAGTTAAGCCACCTCCGTGGCGGCTTCACCATTCTTTAATAAATATGATTACAAGAACTGTGCCAGAGTCGGCTGCGCCGATGGTACGAGCCGCAGCGTCAATGGTTAAAGGTTTCCAGCGGGTAATTGATTTGCGAATGCCGATCCGGGGATATCGAAGGATGCTGCTTGGCTGCCTTAAAGACAAGAAAAGGACGAGATCATCAGACCTCATCCTTTAGCTGGGGAGCAGGGATTCGAACCCCGATACCATGATCCAGAGTCATGTGTCCTGCCATTGGACGACTCCCCAAGCAAATCATTCCATTATGCAACGTTAAATATAATCAATTTCTGCAAAAATTCAACTATTATTTACAAAACAGGTCATTTCCAGGGCTTTAGCCCTGATTTTTCTTTTCAATTTTCGCCCAGGAATCGCGCAGCGTCACCGTGCGGTTGAATACCGGCGCTCCGGGCCGGGAATCCACACCGTCGGCGCAAAAATAACCCAGGCGCTCGAACTGAAACCGGTCGCCGGCTTTGGCCGCTTTAAGGCTGGGTTCCAACTTGCAATTCGACAATGCTTGCAGCGAATTGGGATTGAGATTGTCGAGAAAGGTCATGCCCTCCTCTGTATCGCCGGGATCTTCTTTGCTGAACAGGTATTCGTACAGGCGCACCATGGCATCAAAGGCGTGGGCTGCTGATACCCAGTGAATGGTCCCCTTGACCTTGCGGCCGTCCGGCGACCAGCCTCCCCGGGACGCAGGATCATAGGTACAATGCAGCTCGACAACTTCGCCCGTCTTTTCGTCCTTCACCACGCCGGTACAGGTGATGAAATAGGCATAACGCAAACGCACTTCCCGCCCCGGCGCCAGACGGTGGAACTGCTTGGGCGGATCTTCACGAAAATCGTCGCGCTCGATATAGATTTCCCTGGAAAATGGCACCATCCTTTTGCCCATGCTCTCATCTTCCGGATTATTGATGGCTTCCATCTCTTCCACCTGAGCATCCGGATAGTTGTCGATGATGACCTTGAGCGGATTGAGCACCGCCATGACGCGTGGCGCCCGCTTGTTCAAATCTTCTCTCAGGCAATGCTCGAGCAGCTGATGATCAACAATGCTGTCCCGCTTTGCCACGCCGATGATTTCCGCAAAATTGCGAATGGCTTCGGCCGTGTAGCCGCGGCGGCGGTAGCCGGCCAGCGTCGGCATGCGCGGATCATCCCAGCCATTGACCCGGCCTTCATTCACCAGCTGCAGCAGTTTGCGTTTGCTGAGCAGGGTGTAGGTCAGGTTCAAGCGCGCAAATTCGATCTGTTGCGGCCGGTAGATGCCCAACTGCTCCAGAAACCAGTCGTACAATGGCCGGTGGTCTTCGAACTCGAGCGTGCAGATGGAATGGGTGATGCGCTCGAGCGAATCGCAGAGGCCATGGGCGAAATCGTACATGGGGTAGATGCACCAGAGATCGCCGGTGCGGTGATGATGCTCTTTCTTGATGCGATAAATGGCGGGATCGCGCATGTTCAGATTGGGCGACGCCATGTCGATTTTCGCGCGCAAAACCCGGCTGCCCTCCTCGAATTCGCCATTCTTCATGCGCAAAAACAGGTCGAGGTTCTCCTGCACCGAACGATCCCGGAAGGGACTGTTTTTCCCGGGCTCGGTCAGGGTGCC
>CAUJEL010000152.1 GCA_963169875.1 Candidatus Zhuqueibacterota bacterium | reverse complement strand
GGCTGCGGCATTTGTGAGAACAAGTGCCCGGTCGTGGGCGTACCCGGAATTTTTGTCACCTCCGCGCAGCAGAATCGACTCGACACACCATGAAAAGAGTCTGTATGAGCTGTCCGTCGTGAAATTGAAGAAGGAAATATTTGCACTGCCCAAGATGGCGCGGGAAAATTTTCTGGCCTTCAAGGAGCGATGGCTGCCCAGATCGGTGCCGCAGGATAAGCCGTGGCTGCATCATTACGATTCCGGTGTGCCGTTTGAGCTGAAACTGCCAGACATCCCGCTGTATCAGTTCCTGCAGCGCGCGTTTGCAGAGGCGGGAAGCCGGCCGGCGCTGCGCTATTACAACCGTTCTTTCTCCTATCACCATCTTTACAGTCTGGTGACGCGGTTTGCCAGCGGCTTGCAGCATCTGGGCATCAAGCCGGGCGAGCGCGTGGCCATCTGTTTGCCCAATATACCGCAGTTCCTGATCGCCTATTGGGCGGTTCTCTATATCGGCGCCACGGTGGTGCTGGTCAATCCTCTGTTGAGCGAACGCGAAATGAAACACCAGCTCGCGTGCAGTCAGGCGCGCGTGCTGGTGCTGCTGGACCGCCTCTATCCGCGCATGGCGCGGATCCGGCCGCAAACCCGTGTTGAACATGTGGTCGTGGCGTGTCTGGAAACCTATATGCCACCGATATTGAATCTGGCGCTGCAGTTTCACAAGCGCATGCAGAAAGCAGAGGAGCGGATCAAGCGCAACCGGGAGACGCTTTTTTTTCGGCAGCTGTTGCATCACCCGCCTTTGCGGGCCGCTGTTGAGGTGTCCGCTTCAGCAGCGGCTGTGCTCATCTTCACCGGCGGCGTCACCGGACAACCCAAGGCGGCGGTGCTGAGTCACAGAAATGTCATCAGCAATGCGTTGATGGCGCGCGCCTGGATCAGCGATATCAAGGATGGCGAAGAAATCATCATGGCCGTTCTGCCTTTTTCGCACAGTTACGGCATGACCGCGTGTCATCATCTGGCGATCCTGTCACAGTCCCTGTTGATTCTCGAACCGCGGTTCGATGTTAAACGCATCTGCCGGCAGCTGCGTAAAAACAGGGTGACGCTGTTTCCGGGCGTGCCGACCATGTTCGCGGCCATTGTCAACCGTTATTGCAAACGCAGGGCGCATTTATCCACCATCAGGGCCTGTATCAGCGGCGGCGCACCCCTGCCGCGTTCCATCAAGGAATCGTTTGAACGAATAACCGACGGCCGGCTGGTGGAAGGATATGGATTATCCGAAGCAGCGCCCATCACCCACTGCAATCCCCTGCGCGGACAGTACAAGGAAGGCAGCATCGGACTGCCATGGCCGAACACCGAGGCGCGAGTCGTTGACCTGCGCACCAGGCGCATACAGGAAGCGGGCGCAGTCGGCGAACTTCAGATCCGCGGTCCGCAGATCATGAACGGATACCTGGATGAAGTGGTCGAGACCCGGCGCGTGATCGACGCAGAGGGCTGGTTGAGCACAGGCGACCTGGCATACCAGGATGAAGATGGCTATTTTTTTATCGTGGACCGCATCAAGGATATTCTTTTCAGCGGCGGATATAATGTTTATCCGAGTGAAATAGAACGGGTGCTCGCGGCGCATCCGGCGGTAGAGGAAGCCGCCGTAGTGGCCATGCCGGATCACTATTATGGAGAGGTGGTGGCCGCGTTTATAGTTTTATGCCCGGACAAACCGTCACCCAGCGAACAGGAGTTGATCACGTTTTGCAGAAGTCGATTGGCTAAATACAAAATACCAAGACGGATATGTGTGGTGAATGAATTGCCCAGGAACATGCTGGGAAAGGTATTGAAACGGGATTTGATGATGAACATCGCTTCTTAATTGACACGGCAGCAATAGTGAATGACTATGGATCATGACCTGTTAAAAATCGAGTTTCTGGCTGAAGGCATCGTTCGTCTTGTCCCGGGCGGCAACATTGAAGATATTTCTTTACTTCCTGCTGTTTTGTCGGCTTTTGAAAAGGAACTGCGCAAACAGCACATCCATTTTGTTTTCGATGCCCGGGAATTGCCGTTTTTGCCGCCGAGTTGGATTGTGTTGATTTATGAGATGACCGCCAGGGCGCGCCGGCGCGGCGGCAATCTTTGCGTCATCAATCTCCTGGAACGCGCGCTGAACGATCTAAATCATTTTCACCCCGATTCGTATCTCTGTTTCGAAGAGAATGAGTTGATGCCCGCTGTGCACGGAGCGCCGTTCGGTGTGCCAGAAGAGGCAGCGGCAGAGGCGCAAATGGCGGTGCAAAACCGCGGCCGGCAGGACGAAGATAGTGTTGGCGAAGTGCAAATCCCCAGCCGGGTAGATATGCTCTATCGCGCCTGTGATTTTGTCCTGGAGATTGCGCAAAAAATGGGTTTTCCTGAATCAGAATTGTCCAAAATAAAAATCTCTGTCTACGAAGGGTGTCTGAACGCAATTGAACATGCATACCACTCGGACCCGACGCATGTGGTCAAAGTGCAGGTTTCCTATAACCGGGTGCGGCTCATCATACGCATCATAGACCATGGGGACGGATTCGAAGTCAGATCCGATGCGGAGTTCGATGCTGCAGCTGCGGCTGCGGCGCGCAAGACCGGCGGCATGGGTTTGCACATCATCCGGCGCTCGATGGATTCGGTGCACTATGTGCGCAACCGCGAGCTGGGCAATATGCTCATCATGGAAAAACGGCTGCAGACGATGAACACAACCGCGCACGACTCCAGCACCGGGATCAGGTGACATGGCTCGGGTGGTGCGTTTAAAAAAAGATTTTATCCTGCGTTTGATCGCACTCCTCACGGTCGTCTGGTTAATCAGTTATCTGCCGGGATTGATGCTGCCTGAGGAACGGGTGCAATTGACAGCCCCGGATGAAGTCGATTTGTATGCCATGGATGATTCGACGCTGGCGGAAGTGCAAACACCCGCCGGGAAGGTGCAGTTGAAACGCACCCTTTTCTGCCTCGATGTGCATGATCGCAGACCGGTTTTGATCAAAGCCGCATTCAAGCGTAATGTGGATTATTTCTATTGTTACAGCGTCATATCCGCTCCGGCGGAATCCATCGCTGTTGTGCATCGCTGGATCGTCGATGGTCAGCCGGATTTTGAACGCCGCCTCATCGTCAGGGGCAAGAATTGCCGGGTATGGAGCCGCCGCCATATCCTGAGCAAAAAAGCCGGACAAGGACGGGTTGATATCGTGCTGGACAACGGGAATATTCTCGGGTCGGCAGTGTTTAAACTTTTGTAACTATTCATTGGAAGACCATGCGTGCTAAAAAACTGCGCGAAGATATTCGCCGATTTCAAAAGCGTAAAAAATATATCGCGATTCCATTGATTATCATTGGCGCCATCTTGTCACTGCCTCTGGTGCCCGGACCCGGATTGGCCATCGTCTTTCTCGGCATCCTGCTGCTTTTCCCGCGCGAAGGACAAAGAATGCTCAATTGGATGAAAGAGCGCTGGCGCCGATTTCGCGGAAAGACGCAGCCAGAGGATTAACGACCCTGAATCACAGAACTTTGGAACTTTTTTGCTGTTTGTGAATCTAATGATTAACAAGCTTTATATGAAATTTTCTGGAGGAATAGAGTATGTTTTTTAGCATGATGGACATCGTTCTTCTGGCGCCTGCACTGATACTGACCCTGTATGCGCAGTTTAAAGTCAAGAGCGCCTTTGCCAAGATGAGTCAGGTGCGCTCCATTTCAGGGATGACCGGCGCCAAAGTGGCGCAAAATTTATTGCTGCGCAATAATATCAACGACGTCAAGGTGGAATCCGTGGAAGGGGACTTGACCGATCATTATGACCCGATACACAAAATTCTGCGCCTCTCCAGCGGCGTTTATGGCTCGGATTCCCTCGCTGCCCTGGGTGTGGCTGCCCATGAAACCGGACATGCCATTCAACATAAACTGGCCTATGGCCCGCTGAAACTGCGCCAGACCATGTATCCCCTGGCCAATATTGGATCCACGCTGGCCATGCCTCTGTTCATCATTGGCATGATCGTTTCGTTCAAACCGCTGATCGACATTGGCATCATCCTCTTTGCCGCAGCGGTGGTTTTTTCGCTCATCACTTTGCCGGTGGAATTTGACGCCAGCAAACGCGCCTTAGCCCAGCTCGCCAGCAACGGTTATGTGCGCAGCGAAGAGATCGACGGCGCCAAAAAAGTGCTCAATGCAGCCGCACTGACTTATGTCGCTGCAGCGGCCATGGCGGTCTTGCAGCTCATCCGGCTGCTCCTGATTCGCGGCCGCGAATAAAACGAAAATCCACAGGGCTGCTGGTGATACCACAGCCCTTTTTTTATTTAAGAGGATTCCTGCCTTTTGTCAAATATGCAGTAAATACTGTCAAAATGACAAAACATACTGGTGTTGCGCTGAGTTTGATAAATTATAAATATAAATAAAACAAGCAGATAATATATTGGCACAAGAGTTGCATGATAAAGAAGCAACGGATTCACAGATTTTGTTGCTAACGTTCTTTTTCCGGAACCTTCGTGAAGCCGTGCGGTTTAAGTAAGGTAATTGAAAACCCCGAAAATGAACGCGTCCAGGTGATACAGATTTTCTGGTATGAATTGAAAGGAAAGCATATGCAGAGCAAGAGACGATCCATGTTGCTGTTTGCGGGAATTTTTATCGGCATTGTGGTGGGACTGGTGATTTCAAGTAATTTTAACTGGATGGTGCAGAGCATCGCGGCCGACCGTGATGGCGCGGCTGTGCCGTTGGGTTCGAACGAGCCTGTGCCCGCGGAATTGCAGGGCCTGCAGAATTTGAGCAAGGCATTTGTCGGGGTGGCCAGGATTGCCAGCCCGGCCGTGGTGACCATCAACAGCAGTGCCGTGGTCAAGCAGAAATACAGCCATCCATTTATGGATGATCCGTTGTTTCGCCAGTTTTTCGGCGTTCCGGAACGCGATCAGGTCATGCGCGGCCTGGGTTCCGGCGTCATTGTCAATCCCGATGGCTATATTCTCACCAACAATCACGTGATCGCCGAAGCGGATGAGATCACGGTGACCATTGAGAAAGTGGAACACAAGGCCAAGATCATCGGTAAAGATCCGGCCAGCGATATTGCGGTCATCAAGATCGACAAATCCAATCTGCCGACCATCAAGTTGGGCGATTCGGACAAGCTGGAAGTGGGTGAATGGGTCCTGGCCATTGGCAATCCTTTCTCCGATATTTTGGAAAAGACAGTCACCGCCGGCATCGTGAGTGCAAAGGGGCGCTCGTTGGGCGCCGGCCTGGGTGATGGTCAGCTGCGTTATCAGGATTTCATACAGACGGATGCGGCCATAAATCCCGGCAACAGCGGCGGTGCCATGGTCAACCTGCGCGGCGAATTGGTGGGCATCAATACCGCCATCGTCGGACGCTCCAATGTCGGCATCGGTTTTGCCATCCCCATCAACATGGCGAAATCGATCATGGAACAGCTCATCACCAGCGGCAAAGTGCGCCGCGGCTGGATGGGCGTGCAATTGGGTGAAGTGGATGAGGAAAAGGCGGAATATTTTGGCCTCGACAAGCCGCAAGGCACCCAGGTGCAGGAAGTATTGAAAAACAGCCCGGCGGAGCGCGCCGGCATGAAGCAGGATGACATCATCCTCAAAATCAATGATCTGGAAATCACGTCGCGCGATCAACTCATCGCCTACGTGGCCTCGCAAGCGCCGGAGAGCAAGCTGATCCTGACGCTGTGGCGCAACAAGTCCATAAAAAACTTGACGTTGACGCTGGGAGAGCGCCCGGCCGATGAGGATGTGACCACGGGCGGAGAGCCCAGTGAGCAATCCGGCAAGCTCGGCCTGGAAGTGCGCGAGCTGACCGACCAACTGGCCAGGCAGTACGGCTATGAAGGGGAAAGCGGCGTGGTCATCGCTGCAGTGACCCCCAATTCCGTGGCCGACCGCAAAGGCCTGCGCCAGGGCGATTTGGTCATCTCGATCAACGACCAGAGCGTCAGCTCGGTGCGCGAATATCGCAGCGCACTGCGCGACATCAAGGCCGGCGGTATCGTCTATCTGCGCATCATGCGCGAGAACAACGTCTACTCTGTGGCCCTGCGTCTGCCGCGGGAATAAAACAGAAATTCGCGAGACAGACCTTGCAGATGCGCGCCTCTCGATTG
Organism: Candidatus Zhuqueibacterota bacterium; assembly: GCA_963169875.1. GTDB lineage: Bacteria > Zhuqueibacterota > Zhuqueibacteria > Residuimicrobiales > Residuimicrobiaceae > UBA2214. The sequence goes on along the minus strand of CAUJEL010000152.1, from coordinate 68,463 downwards.
TGCGTCATTGATAATGACAAAATGGCAAACAGTCAGACATATTGACAATATATTGCAGTAAACAGAAATATCAAGCGCATGGTTCATTTGATCCATGCGCTTGTTTTATTATAAGATATGGCAACGGAGGAATGGGTAAAGTATTTGGCATGCACTTTGCAATGTGATTGGCGATTCCTATATTGCATGCACAAAAAAATCATATAAAGATGAAAAAAGGAGAAGTGATTTTATGGGAAAAATTATCGGCATCGATTTGGGCACCACGAACTCGTGCGTGGCTGTGATGGAGGGCGGCGAGCCCGTCGTCATCCCCAATTCCGAGGGAAACCGCACCACGCCATCGGTGGTCGCTTTCAGCAAGACGGGAGAACGCCTGGTGGGGCAGGTGGCGAAGCGGCAGGCCGTGACCAATCCGACCAAGACGGTCTATTCCATCAAGCGGTTTATGGGACGGCGTCACGCCGAAGTGTCGCGGGAACTCGAAGAGGTGCCTTACACGGTCATTTCCAGCGCCAACGACCTGGCCAAAGTCAAGATCGACGACAAGGAATATTCGCCTCAGGAAATTTCCGCCATGATTCTGCAAAAAATGAAGCAAACGGCGGAGGATTATCTCGGTGAAAAAGTCACCGAAGCGGTCATCACGGTGCCCGCGTATTTCAACGACAGTCAGCGCCAGGCCACCAAGGAAGCCGGTGAGATTGCCGGTTTGAATGTGCGCCGTATCATCAATGAGCCAACCGCGGCTTCGCTGGCCTATGGCCTGGACAAGAAGGCCAACGAAAAAATCGCCGTGTTCGATCTTGGCGGCGGCACCTTTGATATCTCCATCCTCGAGATCGGCGACGGTGTTTTTGAGGTCAAGGCCACCAATGGCGATACCCATCTCGGCGGTGATGATTTTGATCAGCGCATCATTGATTGGATCGTCGATGAGTTCATCAAGCAGGAAGGCGTCGACCTCTCCAAGGATCCGATGGCGCTGCAGCGCCTCAAGGAAGCGGCTGAAAAAGCCAAGTGCGAGGTGTCGACCGTGGCGCAGACCGAGATCAATCTGCCGTTCATCACGGCCACGGACACGGGTCCGAAGCATCTCAGCATGACCCTGACCCGCGCCAAATTTGAGCAGCTTTGCGATGACCTGTTCCAGCGCACGCTGGAGCCTTGCCGCATCGCCCTCCGCGATGCCAATCTCTCCACCTCGCAAATCGATGAAGTGGTGATGGTTGGTGGTTCGACCCGCATGCCCAAGGTGCAGGAACTGGTCAAGAGCCTGTTCGGCAAGGAGCCGCATCGCGGTGTCAATCCCGATGAAGTCGTGGCCGTGGGCGCAGCCATCCAGGGCGGCGTTCTGGCCGGTGAAGTCAAAGATGTGCTGCTGCTGGACGTCACGCCGCTGTCACTGGGTATCGAGACCCTGGGTGGCGTCATGACGCGCGTCATCGACAAGAACACCACCATTCCGACGCGCCGTTCCGAGGTCTTTTCGACAGCCGCGGACAGCCAGACCACCGTGGAAATCCATGTGCTCCAGGGCGAGCGCGAGTTGGCCGTCGATAACCGTACGCTGGGGCGTTTCCATCTTGATGGCATCCCGCCGGCGCCGCGCGGCGTGCCGCAGATCGAGGTGACGTTCGACATCGATGCCAACGGTATTCTCAATGTGGCGGCCAAGGACAAGGCCACCAGCAAGGAGCAGACCATTCGCATCGAGGCTTCCACCGGGCTGAGCAAGGAAGAGGTCGAAAAGATGGTCAATGATGCCAAGTCTCATGCCGCGGAAGACAAGAAACGCCGCGAACTCATCGATGCCCGCAACAGCGCGGATCAGTTGATTTATCAGACCGAGAAGAACATCAAGGAGAACAGCGACAAGCTTGATGCGGCCTTGAAAAATCAGCTTGAAGCAGCTGTCGGACGGCTCAAAGAGTCCATCAAGACGGAAAATCTCGGCGAAATACAATCCGCCACGGAGGCGTTGAATCAAGTCTGGCATCAGGCCGCCACCAAAATGTATGAGGCGGCAGCCGCAGCGCAGCAGCAGCCACCGCAAGGTGGTCCTGCGGCGGAACCGGGCGCACAAACGGAGAACAAACCGCCCGAAGCCGAAGATGCTGACTTTGAAGTGGTGGATGACAAGAAATAACAGCCTTGAGGGGTTAACAGCATACCGCAACCCTGGTGACTGAACCAACTGGTTTTTCTCCGTGTCTCTGTGTCCTCGTGGTTGATCTTTTTCACCACCGAGGCACAGAGGGGTTTTAACTGCTGTCACGTATTGCTGGAGATGGATTTGTATCAGCCATTTCCACAGGACTACTCTGGAATTTTCTCAGAAAAAGGATGATATATATGATTTCAATGGATAAATTGACCTTGAAGGCGCAGGAGAGCATCGCACGCGGTCAGCAGATTGCCGCGGATAAAGGTCAGCAGCAGATCGAACCGCTGCATATCCTTATGGCGCTGCTGGAGCCCAAAGACGGCCTGGCGCGCGTCCTGTTGAAAAAAATCGGAGAGAATCCTGATCTTCTCACCAGCCGTTGTGATGAAGCGCTGGCGAAGCTGCCGCGCGTCAGCGGCGGCGGACTCGGACAGGCTTATCTGGCGTCCGCCAGCGGCGAACTGCTGGAACGTGCGCTCAAGGAGTCGACCCGGCTGCAGGATGAATTCATCAGTATCGAACACCTGTTTCTGGGGCTCACTGAGGACAAATCGGCCGCCGGACAACTTTTGCGCGATAGCGGCGTCACCTATGACAAAGTGCTGCAAGTGCTGAAAGAAGTGCGTGGCAGCCAGCGCGTCACGGATCAGACGCCGGAAAGCAAATATCAGGCGCTGGCGCGTTATGCGCGGGATCTCAACGAACTGGCGCGCAGAGGCAAACTCGACCCCGTGATCGGCCGCGAAGATGAGATGCGCCGCGTGCTTCAAGTCCTCAGCCGCCGCACCAAGAATAATCCGGTCCTCATTGGCGAGCCCGGCGTCGGCAAGACCGCCATCGCCGAAGGTATCGCCCATCGCATCGTGCTCGGCGATGTGCCCGAGAACCTCAAGAGCAAACGGCTCATGGCGCTGGACATGGGCGCTCTGATCGCCGGCGCCAAATACCGTGGCGAATTTGAGGAACGCCTCAAGGCGGTGCTCAAGGAGATCGCCGAGGCGGATGGTGAATATATCCTTTTCATCGACGAACTGCATACGCTGGTCGGCACCGGTGCGGCCGAGGGCGCCATGGATGCCTCGAGCATGCTCAAGCCCGCTCTGGCGCGGGGCGAACTGCGCTGCGTTGGCGCCACCACCCTCGACGAATACCGCAAATACATCGAAAAAGATGCCGCTCTGGAGCGCCGATTCCAGCCGGTCCTGGTGAATCCCCCGGCCGTGGAGGAGACCATCTCCATCTTGCGCGGTCTGAAAGAAAAATACGAAGTGCATCACGGCGTGCGCATTCAGGATGGCGCCCTGGTGGCCGCGGCGACGCTGTCGGACCGCTACATCAGCGACCGCTTTCTGCCCGACAAGGCCATCGACCTGATCGATGAGGCGGCCTCCAAGCTGCGCATTGAAATCGACAGCATGCCGGCGGAACTGGACGAGGTCGAGCGCAAATCAAAGCAGCTGGAAATCGAAAAGCAGGCGTTGAAAAAAGAGACCGATGCGGCCTCGAAAAAACGGCTGGAGGAGGTCGACAAAGATCTTGCCGATCTGCAGGAGAAACGCACGCAGCTGCGCACCCATTGGGAACTGGAAAAGAAGAGCATCGCCGAGATCCGCACGCTCAAAGGAGCGATCGAGCAGGCCAGGACTGATTCGGCGGCCGCGGAGCGCGAGGGTGATCTTGGCCGCGCCGCAGAACTGAAATATGGCCGGCTTGTAGAGTTGCAGAAGAACCTCGAGGCCGCCAATACCAGGCTCATGGATCTGCAAAAAGATCTGCGCATGTTGAAAGAGGAGGTCGATTCCGATGACATCGCCGAGGTGGTGTCGCAGTGGACCGGCATCCCGGTCAGCCGCATGCTCGAGAGCGAGAAGGAAAAGCTGCTGCGCATGGAAGAACGCCTGCATGAGCGCGTCATCGGTCAGGATGAAGCGGTGACCGCTGTATCCGATGCGATCCGGCGCAGCCGCGCCGGACTCCAGGATGAGAATCGTCCCATAGGGTCTTTTATTTTTCTCGGCTCAACCGGCGTCGGCAAAACCGAGCTGGCGCGGGCGCTGGCCGAATTTCTCTTCGATGACGAGCGCGCCATGGTGCGCATCGACATGTCCGAATATGGCGAGCGCCACACGGTGTCGCGTCTGATCGGCGCGCCGCCGGGCTATGTGGGCTATGATGAAGGCGGACAATTGACCGAGGCGGTGCGGCGCAAACCGTACACGGTGGTGCTGCTGGATGAAATCGAAAAGGCGCATGCGGAGGTATTCAATGTCCTGCTGCAGGTGCTGGATGAGGGGCGGCTCACTGACAATCAGGGCCGCACGGTCAATTTCAAGAATACCATCATCATCATGACTTCCAATCTGGGTGCGCCCTATATCATGGAACGTTCTCAGGAGATCACAGAGAAAAACCGCGAAAAGATACATGAAGAGATCAAGGCACATGTTCGCGATGCGCTGAAAAGTCAGTTGCGTCCGGAATTCTTCAACCGTATTGATGATATCGTCGTCTTTCACGCTCTGCGGCGAGAAGACATCCGCCAGATTGTCAAGCTGCAAATGCGTCATCTGCAGCGCTTGCTGCTGCGCCAGGAGATCACGCTGGAAATGACGCCTGAGGCTGAGGATTATCTGGCTGAACATGGCTATGATCCCGCTCTCGGCGCCCGGCCGTTGAAGCGTTTGATTCAGAAAGAACTGGTCAATGCCCTTGCCGTGCGTTTGCTGCAGGGTGATTTCATGGCAGGAAAGACCGTTGAGGTGGTGCTGCGGGACAAATCCCTTGATTTTAAGCAAAAAAGTGTCTAAGTTACAAAATTGGGGAACTTTTTCATTTGCGGATACGTTGAAGAGGCAATTAAGGAATCGGGAAGATAATCGGAGGATGTTTTATGAAGCAGTGGATCGGATGGATTTTATCTTTACTTCTCGTGGCGTTTCTCGTGGGCTGCGGAGAAAAACTGACCGAAGAGCAGTTGCGCGCCAATGCCCAGGATTTCGAGAGTCGGGAGCAGTGGCAGGAAGCTGCCAATATGTATGAAAGAGTGGTAAAAGCCTACCCCAAGTCCGTTAAAGCGGATGAAACCCTCTACAGATTAGGCGTGCTCTACGCCAACAATCTCAAGGAATTTACAAAGTCGGTCGATGCCTACCAGCGGCTGATCAAAAAATACCCCAAAAGCAATCTCGTCATTCAATCCAGCTTTATGATTGGCTACCGCTATGCCAATGATATCAAGGACCTGAAAAGTGCCAAAAAATATTATGAGGAATTTCTCGCCAAATGGCCGAACCATGAATTGGCGCCCTCGGTCACCTGGGAATTGAACAACCTCGGCAAAGATATCAGCGAGCTGGATTTAAATTTGGGAACTCCTCAGGATTCTACCGTCTCAAAGTAGGTGTGATCATATCTTCCCGAGTTCTCGTGTAACTGCGGAATCCAAAGCCGATCGACGGGCGTACCATTTTCAACCAAGCCTTTTTATCGGCTTTTTGATGCATGGAGGGTAACAATGGCCAAGTTCCTGCAACTGGCTGTCTATGTCCTGTGTTTAGCGGGTGCTGTTTTGCCGCAGACCCCCGTGTCTGGCGCTGCCGGAGATGCGGAAGGCATACGCATCTCTGCCCAGGTCGAACCGCGCCAGGTGCCCTTGAACCGTACGGCGACGCTGACGGTGCGGCTGGAATGGACCGGGGATCTGGATCGCTATGAAGTGCAGCGGTTTGATAATCCATTGATGGAGAATTTCAATATCCTCACCACGTCGAGCGCCAACCGGGTTCAGGTGATCAATGGACGTCAGGTTGCGGTTCAGGAATATTATTTTACTTTAAAGCCGGAAGTGCTCGGCATGGCCTATGTGGACGGCCTGGTGGCGCGTTACACCGACTCAGCCACTGGCAAGGAATACCGGCTTTTTGCCAATCGTCTTGAAGCCAAGGCCATTGATCCATTGCCAGAGCCCGGTCAGTACGCCTGGATTCTTTGGCTTGCAGCCGGTTCGATGGTGGTTGCCGGGGGTGCTTATCTTTTTTGGCAGCAGCGTCAAAAAAAGCGCGCGGCCAAGCTGGCCGCGGAAGCGCAAAAAGCAGCGGTGCAGACCGTTGAGCAGCGTTTTCACAGCCAACTCAGGGGTGCGATCGATCTGCGTTCGCTCGACCTCGATGTCGAGACGGCCTTTGCACAGCTCTCCAGACTGGTGCGGCTCTACCTGGCGGAAAAGTTCACCGGGGGGCCATTGGGTCAGACCACGTCTGAACTCATCTCTGTACTGAAGAGCAGCGGCGGTGATGAACGGCTCGCCGCCGATGCCGAAGAGATCCTCAATACCGCGGATGTGGTCAAATTTTCTGGTACCGCGGTCAGCCGGGACAAGCTGGAGCGCATGTATACGCTATTCGAATCGTGGTTGACGGCGCCCAAAACAGAGCGTGAAATTTAAGAGTTTTCTGTAAACCCATTTCAGACATCGTTTCAGTGGAGGAGTAATGAATATCGATATTCAAGCCATTCAGGCGAAAATCGAACGCGAAAGCGCTTTTGTCGAAAAGATCACGACGGAGATCAGCAGCGTTATCGTCGGACAAAAATACATGGTGGAGCGGTTGCTGATCGGGCTGCTGGCCGATGGCCACATCCTGCTCGAAGGTGTTCCTGGTCTGGCCAAAACCATGACCGTGAAGACCTTGTCAGCCGCCATTAAAACCCAGTTCCAACGCATCCAGTTCACCCCTGACCTGCTGCCAGCCGACATCGTCGGCACCATGATTTACGATCAGAAGAGCGGCGGCTTCAGCGTGAAAAAGGGCCCCATTTTTTCCAATCTTGTCCTGGCCGATGAAATCAACCGTTCGCCGGCCAAGGTGCAATCCGCGCTCCTTGAAGCCATGCAGGAACGGCAGGTCACCATCGGCGATACGACGTTTGTGCTGCCCACGCCGTTTCTGGTGCTGGCCACGCAGAATCCCATCGAACAGGAAGGGACCTATCCGCTGCCGGAAGCGCAGGTCGACCGCTTCATGCTCAAACTTTCCATCGGGTATCCGGATCGCGAGGAGGAACTGGAGATCATGCGCCGCATGACGCGCACGGACTTGCCGGTTGCCAAACCGGTGGTGACGCCGCAGGATATCATCAAGGCGCGCGAGGCGGTTCATGAAGTGTATATCGATCCCAAGATTGAAAATTACATTGTTGATATTGTTTTCGCCACACGCAAGCCCAGGGAATACGGACTCGATGAACTGGCGGATCTGATTGCTTATGGCGCCTCGCCGCGCGCATCGATCTACCTCAGCATGGCGGCAAAAGCGCATGCCTTCTTGCGCCGCCGCGGATACGTGACGCCCGAGGACATTCGCTCCATCGCCATGGACGTCCTGCGCCACCGCGTCATCATCACCTACGAGGCGGAAGCTGAAGAGATCACCGCGGAAGATGTGGTGCGCAAAATCATCAACAAGGTCGAAGTGCCTTGATGCGAGAAAAATATTTACCCTGACTTAAAAAAAGTATAACTGATTTTTCAGTTTCTTACTTTTGTCAGTCGACTTGACTTATTCACCGCCAAAAACGCAGAGACGCGCAAAAAACCTAAGAATGGCATCGAGGGCAATTTTTTGGTTCAGATGAATTGCAACTCATTATATTTTTTTGATTCCAATAAAAACAGCCCGGCGCGTGCGGCGGTTTAAGAATTGAACGTGATAATTGCGAGCCAGATTCTATTCATGATACCAAAAGAGATACTAAAAAAGGTCAAGCGGATCGAAATTCAGACGCGCGGCCTGGTCAATGATGTTTTTTCCGGCGAGTACCATTCGGTCTTCAAGGGACGGGGCATGGAGTTCTCCGAAGTCCGTGAGTACACACTTGGAGATGATGTGCGCACCATTGACTGGAATGTCACCGCGCGAATGGGGCATCCGTTTGTCAAGATATTCGAGGAAGAGCGCGAATTGACCGTGATGCTGGTGGTCGATGTGAGTTCTTCGGGCGCCTTTGGCACTGTGGCGCAGATGAAGGGCGAGATCGCCGCAGAAATCTGCGCCCTGCTGGCTTTTTCCGCCATCAAAAACAATGACAAAGTGGGGCTGGTCATTTTCTCGGAGGATGTGGAGAAATTCGTCACCCCCAAAAAAGGCAAGTCGCATGTGTTGCGGGTGGTGCGCGAGGTGCTCTATCACGAGCCGCGCGGGCGCAAAACCAACATCAGTCAGGCCCTGGAGTATCTCAGCAAGGTGACGCGGCGGCGCAGTGTGGTCTTTTTGATCTCCGATTTTCTCTCGACCGGATATGAAAAGGCGTTGCAGATCGCCAACAAACGCCACGATATTGTCGCCATTTCGCTCTCAGATCCGCGCGAGTTCGATTTGCCGGGCGTCGGATTCATCGAACTGGAAGATGCGGAGACGCACGAATCGTTCCTGGTGGATACCAACGACCCGATCATCCGGCGCGCATTCAGCAAAAAAGCCTATCAGGGCAAGGATGCGCGCGAAAAGTTGCTGCGATCCTTGAATGTGGATTACGTTGATATCAACACGGCCCATTCCTATGTCGAGCCTTTGATCAAATTCTTCCGGATGCGCGCGAAAAGATTTCGCTAGTAATCGCGCCAAGGCGCAAAGGCGCCAAGAGAAGCAAAAGAATAAAAAAACGCAAACCACTAAATACAAAACATGCAAATCATTATGAACAAAAAATTCCTGATTTTCCCCTTGCTCCTTCTCGCCCTCGGCTGCGGTGGCAACAAACCCTCCGCGGTTGATGGCGAAAAGCTGCGCGAATACGCCGGCGATCTGGTCAATCGTTCGCTCTACAAACAGGCGGTGGCGGCCTATGAGACCTATCTGCGCGATTATCGCCTGGATGAACGCGAGACCGCCAATCTCTATTACACGGTCGCCAATCTCTACTTCGACCGGCTGCGCAACTATGAGGAAGCCTTGGCCTATTACCTCAAAATAAAACATTTTTATCCGGAAAATACCCTCATTCCCGAGGTCAACAAGAAAATTATCGCTTGTCTGGAACGCCTCGACCGCAGCGCGGATGCGCGTCAGGCCCTGGACGAGACCGTGCAGCTGGACCCCGCGCAGGTCGCCAAAAAACGGCCGGGCGCGGTGGTGGCGCGCATCGGCACCCGTGAAATCACCCTGGGCGATCTCAACTTCGAGATCGATCAGCTGCCGCCCAGCGTCCGCGATCAGTTCCGCGACCGAGAAAAAAAGGTCGCTTTTCTGCAGGAATATGTGGCCACGGAACTCTTGTACGATACCGCCAAACGTGCCGGACTGGACAACGATCAGCAGGTGGTTGAGGGCGCTTTTCAGGCCAAAAAAATGTTAATGGTGCGGCGCCTGCTCCAGGACAAAATCGCCGATCGCATCCAAATCAATGACGGGGATATCGATCTCTATTATCAAGCCCATCAAACCGATTATGCTGAAAAAGACGACAAGGGCAAGGTGAAACGGGAAAAGCCGCTCAGTGAGGTGCGTCAGCAGGTTGCCCAGGATCTCTACCGGCAAAAATACCAGCAGGCGTTTCAGGAGATGATCTCAAGAACCATGCTCAGCGAAAATGTGCAGTTTTTAAATGATCAGGTGCAATGACTTATTGGATATCAGCTGAATGACATCACGGAAGCATACCCTGTTTTTGACCGGCGCACTCCTGACCGCTTTGCTCGGTCCGGTTCAGGCGCAGGATGATATTTCAATCGTCTCTCAGGTGGATAAGGCTAAAATCCTCATCGGCGATGTGGTGCGCTATACCCTGCGCGTCACCCACGGAGAAAAGATAACCGTCGAGATGCCATCCCAGGGCGCCAATCTCGGACAGTTCGAACTGCGCAGTTACGAGGTGATCGGGCCCAAAAAAGAAAAGGGCAAGATCACCACAGGAACCGATTATCTCATTTCGACCTTTGATACCGGCGAATATGAAATTCCGCCACTGACGGTGCGCTACCGCATGCCGGGAGATACCACGCAGCATCTCCTCAAGAGCGAACCCATCAAGATTCTGGTGCAGAGCCTGAATCCCAGTGAAGCGGGTGACATCCGCGATATCAAACCGCCGATGACGCCGCCGCGGGATATCCGTTCCCTGGTGCTCATTGGATTGGGCGTCGTTGCCTTGATCGCCGCGGCACTGGCGGCGTGGTGGTATGTGCAGCGGAAACGGCAGGGGAAAAGCATTCTCCCGGTGCGCCAGGAGCCACCCCGGCCGGCGCACGAAATCGCGCTGGAGGAATTGAACGCCCTGTTCGCCGGCGATTGGCTGGCGACAGGACGCGTCAAGGACTACCACAGCGAATTGGCGGATATTTTGCGCCGTTACTGCAACGGCCGTTATTATATCGATGCTCTGGAAATGACCAGCCGCGAGCTGCTCTCAGCCATGAGAAAACACGACATTCAAGATGATCTGGTTCAACAGATGCAGGATATCCTCTTGCTATGCGATATGGCAAAGTTTGCAAAATATGTGCCCTCAGCCGCGGAGACAGAACGCGTTTCCCGTTCAGCCGTTGAATTTGTCGAGCGCACCAAACTGGTATGGGAGGCGCCCGCCCCTGCTGACACCGCGGAATCTGTGACGGTCATAGAGGAGGGACGCTGAAATGTTTCGATTCGCCAACCCTGAGTTTTTGTTCCTCCTTCTGATTATACCTCTGATGATCTACTGGTATCTGAAGCGCAATCACAAGAGCCAGTCCACCCTGCGCTATTCGGACATTGGTCTGATCAAAGAGGTGGGCGGCTCACGGCGTAAACGTCTGCGTCATATCCTGTTCATCTTGCGCGTTGCCATCATCACTTTATTGATCATCGCTTTTGCACGTCCGCAGGCGGGCAGCCGCGAAGAGGAGATGATCACCGAAGGCATCGATATCGTATTGTCCATGGACATCTCCAGCTCCATGCTGGCCGAAGATTTTCAGCCGAAAAACCGGCTGGAAGCCGCCAAACTGGTAGCCGCGGATTTCATCAAGGGCCGCAGCAACGATCGCATCGGCATGGTGGTTTTTGCCGGCCAGAGTTTCACACAGTGCCCGCTCACCCTCGATTACGGCATCGTGCTGCGCTTTCTCGAGGAGATCCATATCGGTCAGATCGAAGACGGCACTGCCATCGGCATGGCGCTGGGCACTTGCGTCAACCGGCTGCGCGACAGCAAGGCCAAGAGCAAAGTGGTCATTTTGCTCACGGACGGGCAAAACAATCGCGGCGAACTTGATCCCATCACCGCGGCGCGCATCGCCAAGACGTACAAGATTCGCGTCTACACCATCGGCGCCGGCAGCCGCGGCGAGGCGCTCTACCCGGTGGATGATCCCCTGTTTGGAAGGCGTTATGTGCGCATGCCCGTCAACATCGATGAGGATCTGCTGCAGCGCATCGCCAATATCACCGGCGGCAAGTATTTCCGCGCCACCGACAAAACCAGTCTGGAAAAGATCTATCAGGAAATCAGCGATATGGAGCAGACCAAAATCGAGGTCAAACAATACACGCGCTATCGTGAATTGTTTGTGAATTACCTGGTCGTGGCGCTCCTTCTTTTGGCGGCGGAGATTGTGCTCGCCAATACGGTGTTTCGTAAAATTCCTTAAGTCTGGATGCTTACTATGCTGCGATTTGCAAATTATTATCTGTTACATCTGTTGTGGCTGATCCCGGTCCTGATCCTTTTTTATTATTTCGTTTTTCGCGCCAAGACCCAGGCGCTGCAGCGATTCGGGAATCTGGAATTAATGAAAAAACTGTCCCGGAATGCCAGCCGCGGCCGTCAGGTGACCAAGGCGGCCCTGATCCTCACGGCCATTCTGTTTGCCATCCTGGCGCTCGCGCGTCCGCAGATCGGCACGCGGATGGAAGAGGTCAAACGCGAGGGCGTGGATATTATCGTGGCCATCGATGTCTCCGCCTCCATGCTGGCTGAAGACATGCCGCCGAGCCGGCTGGAAAAAGCCAAACACGAAGTGGAGAGCTTTATCAACCGTTTGCAGGGCGACCGCGTTGGACTGATCGCCTTTTCAGGGATCGCTTTTGTGCAGTGCCCGCTCACGCTCGATTATGGCGCCGCCAAACTCTTTCTCGATATCCTCGAACCGGGCCTCATTCCCACCCCGGGAACCAATATCGGCCAGGCCATTGCCAAGGCGCTGGAAGCTTTTGTGCAAAAGGAGCGCAAGCACAAAGTTCTGGTCATCATCACCGATGGCGAAGATCATGAAGGCGACGTCATGAAGTATGCCGAAGAAGCCGAACGCCAGGGCGTGGTCATCTATACCGTGGGCATCGGCTCTCCCAAGGGCGATCCGATCCCGATGGCCACCGACTATGGCATCAATGCCGGCTTTAAAAAAGACCGCGAAGGCCAGGTGGTGATCACCAAACTGGATGAGGTGACCCTGGAAAAAATTGCCTTGCAGACCAATGGTAAATATTTCCGCGCCACCAGCGGGGAAGAGGAACTGCGAAAAATTTATGACGAAATCGGGAAAATGGACAAGAAAGAATTGGGGTCCATGCGCTTTTCTCAATTCGAAGACCGTTTTCAATATCTGTTGATTTTTGCCATCGCGTTATTGGCCCTTGAAGTTTTTGTATCCGAGCGGCGAAATCGCACGCGCAAATTCTGGACAGGACGTTTTTTTTAGTCATGGGAATGAACATGTCAAACAAGTGGTTGATCGGATTATTGGTCTGCCTGTGCATCAGTTCATGGGTTCAGGCTCAGCCCGGACGCGGGAAAATCATTCAGGGCAACAAGATGTACACGGAGGAAAAATACGATGAAGCCCTGACCAAGTACCGCGATGCGCAGGTGCAAGCGCCGGAGTCGGCCATTGCGCCGTTCAACATCGGCGCGGCCGAATACAAAAAGAACAAATACGAAGAATCGCTCAAAGAAACCGAAGCGGCGCTCAAGAGCGACGAGCCCGACGTCCAGGCCAAGGCGTATTACAACATGGGTAATTCGCTCTTTCGGCTCGGGAAACTGCCGGAGAGCATCATGGCGTATAAAAAATCTTTGGAAATCAATCCCGATGATGAAGACGCCAAATACAACCTCGAGTTTGTGCGCAAGAAGCTGAAGGACGAAGCGCAGAAACAACAGCAGAATCCACAGCAGCAACAGCAACAACAACAACAACAACAGCAACAGCAACAACAGCAGCAGGATCAACAGGATCAAAAAGATCAGCAAGATCAGCAAGATCAGCAGCAGCAAGATCAGAACCAGGATCAACAGGAGCAGCAGGAACAGCAGCAGCAACAGCAGCAAGGTCAGGAACAGAAGGATGAGATGTCGAAGGAGGATGCTGCGCGCATTCTGGAAGCTCTCAAACAAAATGAAAGAAACCAGAAGGATCAGCGCAAGATCAAATCGCGCGGATCCATCACAGTGGTCAAAGACTGGTGAGAACCAGTGTCTGTAGTTATGAGCAACCCTGAAAAAGAGAATACCATATGTTACGACGTTGTTCCATTTTACTCCTACTGCTGATCAGTCTGGGCGCCGCACAAACCTTCAAGGTGACGGCTTCGGTTGATCGTACCTCTTTGGCCATCAATCAACAATTGGCATTGACCATAGAGCTGTCGGGTGAGGGCGCCAACAGCATTGGGCAGATCAATTTGCCCGATATCAGCAGTCATTTGGCTTTATTGGGTTCCGGTGGTTCGTCGCAGAACATTCAGATCGTCAATGGCAAGATGTCGGTGCAGAAAAATTTCACCTATTTCTATCAAGCGGTTCAGGAGGGCACCTGCACCATTCCGGCCATTTCAGTTAATTACAAGGGACAGGTTTACAGCAGTCAACCCATCACCATCGCCATCAGCAAAGGGGCGGCGCCCGCAGCGGCGACGGCGCAGTCATCGAATCTGGCGCCCGGAGATGCCTCGGACGAAGATCTCTTCATTCGTGCCATCGTCAACAAACGCCAGGTCTACCAGAATGAGCCCGTGATTGTCACATTCAGGATTTTCACGCGCGTCAATGTGTCGGGCTACGCGTTGAGCAAGATGCCGGAAACGGCCGGATTCTGGACTGAAGATTTTGCCCTGCAGGGGCAGCCGCAGACGCGGGAGGATATTATCAACGGCCGCAAATATATTGTCGCGGATATCAAAAAGATGGCCATATTTCCGGCCTCTCCGGGCAAGATGCAGATCGGCAGTCTGGGCGTGGATTGCGATGTCCGCGTACAAAACCGTCGCCGCAGCAACGATATCTTTGATAATTTTTTCGATGATCCGTTCTTCGGCCGCACCGTGCGCAAGACAGTGCTTTCCAAACCCGTGGCCATCGACGTGCTGCCCTTCCCGGCGGAGGGAAAACCCGAGCCATTTTCCGGTCTGGCCGGAGATTTTTCCATTCAGGCCAGCGTGGATAAAAATGAGGTGACGACCAATGAAGCCATCACGCTTAAAGTCACCATTTCAGGGGAAGGGAATATCAAGACTATTCCGCGGCCGAATGTGCTGCTGCCGCGGGATTTTGAGCAGTATGAACCCAAAGTCAGTGAAAATATCCAGCGCAGCGGGGACCGCATCAGCGGCAGCAAAACCTTTGAATACCTGCTGGTGCCGCGTTTTCCCGGCGAGCAGCGCATCCGGCCTGTTCTCTTCAGCTATTTTGATTTGCGCAACCGGCGCTTCCAGACCAAGAGTACGCCGGAGCTCACCATCCGCGTGACAAAAGGCAGTGGCGATGTCTCCACCGTGCCATCCGGGCTGAGCAAGGAAGAGGTGCGGTTCATAGGCCAGGATATTCGTTTTATCAAGCTCAACACGCCGGAGTGGCGCAGACAGGGTGGCGGTTTTTATCGCAGCAGCCTGCTGACGGCGTTGTGGATACTGCCGCTTTTGGCGTTGGCGGGTGCCTTTGCCTATCGTCGCCATCTCGATAAATTGAGCGGCGATGTGGCGTATGCGCGCAGCCGCCGTGCCAACCGCATGGCCATGAAGCGCCTGGCGCGCGCTGCGGATCTGCTCAAACCCGCATCTCAGAAAGAATATTATGCCGAGGTATCGCGCGCCTTGCTGGGGTTTGCAGCGGACAAATTGAATATCTCTGAAGCCGGCATCGTTTCCGATGAAATGGAGGCAAAACTGCGCAACAGGGGTGTTGAGGATGCCATCATTCAGCCCTATATGCGGCTGCTGCAACAATGCGATTTTCAGCGTTTTGCGCCCGCCGATGGCACGGCGACGCAAATGGAAGAAATGTACAAAAACGCCAAAGAGGCCATCATTAACCTGGAAAAAGCGATATAACTATGCGGAGACTCGCGTTTATACTTACACTGGCGGCTTTTGCAGTCAATGGTCAACCGGCCCAGACCTATTTTCAGCAGGGCAATGATCATTTTCAGAAAGCTGCCTATGCCGAAGCCATCGCCGCCTATGAAAACGCCCTGGCAACGGGATATGAAAGCGCCGAACTCTATTTCAACCTCGGCAACGCCTATTTTAAATCCGATCAGCTGGGCAAAAGCATTGTCAATTATGAACGCGCCCATCGACTTTTGCCGCATGATGCAGATGTCACCTTCAATCTGGAACTGGCACAACTGCAGGTCGTTGACAAGCTGATCATCCCGCCGCCTTTTTTCCTGGACAAAGTATGGAACGGCGTCAAACATGTTTTGAGCGTCAATCAATGGGCTCTTCTCAGTGTGGCGGGCTTTAATCTTGTGGTGATCCTGTTGATGGTGCGGTTATTGATTTCAGGCGGACGTTTGCGTTCGCTGGCGGGGTATCTTTTCCTGCCGCTGTTGATCATCACTTTGCTCAGCACGTTGCTGTTTTGGGCCAATCGTCAGGAAGCGGTCCATTTACGCTACGGCATCATCATGGCACAGAAAGCGGGTGTTTTGAGCGCGCCGTCCGGCGATGGCACCGAAGTGTTTTCTTTGCATGAAGGAACCAAAGTGCGTATGGAGGAACAATCGGGCGGCTTTCAAAAGATCTCCCTGCCGGATGGTAAAGTGGGATGGATGAACGTGCGCCAAATCGAAAAAATATAGCAGTCGCGGAAATCATCCTTTTACAAGGGACGGAAGCGGTAAAAAAGCAGAGGATCGGCTCCTCTGCTTTTTGTTTTGTCCCTGAAAAGGGCCGCAAGTTCATGCTGATTCCGGTGTTTTACAGATGAAGAGAAAAATTGCCAAGCATGTCCGGAACAAATGGTTCTGTCCATCGTTAGATAAAATGGATAGACAGGCTTGGAAACAACAAGATCACGGCGATTTTGATTGCATTTAGGTTCGCCGGTTGCTAAATTGGATAAAGATGCAAGTTACACTTAACTGCGAGATGGTAACGCAGGAGGCCTTTATGGCACACAAATGGTTAAAATTCGCAATGATCCTCGGACTTGTCACGGCACTCTCTGCCGGGTTATCGGGGTGTTACACCCAACTCAGCAAGGGCGGGCACTATGCCTATTACGAAGATGAGCAGGAGCCCGTCAACGAAGAGGAACAGCCATACATTGAACAGGAAGAGTACACGGATGCGGATACGATTGTGATACACAAATCGGATCGATACGATGTGTATGTGAATGATTGGTATCCTGACGTGTATATCGATGCCTGGTGGTATCAGCCCTATTGGTATTACAGTTCATCTTACTGGTGGCGGCATCATCACCGCTGGGATCCCTGGTGGGGTTATAGTTCCTACTGGGGTGATCCATGGTATTGGCGCCCCATGAGCTATTATGGCGGCTGGGCTTTTTATGATCCGTTCTACTCCGGTTGGGGATGGGGACATGGCTACTATGATTCATGGTATGGGGGCGGCCATCACAACCATCACTACTACGATGACGGCCCGGCCTTGCAACCGCGCCAGCGGCCCTTCGCCTTTGGCAAGGCGCCCGGCGTGCGCGCCATCGACACAGACCAGCGTGGCGGTCAGGGCGGGCAACCCGCCATCACCCGTACTTCGGGCGGCCGTGAAGTCGTTCCACGTACCTCAACGGGCTCAGGCCAGCGAGGAGTCTCCCGGCGCGACAATCCGGTGGATAATTGGTATGATCAGGACACCAGACGCGGACAAGTCGACCGGACGGCCACTGACAATACCGTTGTGCGTCCGACGAACCGCAGTCGCAGCGGCAGCAGCGAGAATGCCGGCAGCAGTGATGCGCAGCGCCAGTCAACAACGCGTCGCAGCAACACCACACGGCGGTCGGGCACTTCTGCAACAACCCGGCCGGACACCCGATCCACACCGGTGCGGCCACAGCAGGCGCCCGAAGTGACGCCGCCAGCTGATTCGGGTAGTAAACCCGCACCTCAGGTGGAAAGAAAGAAAGAGTCCGCGCCGCGAGAAACCCCAACGCGCAGTCGCAGCAGCAATTCCAGCGGCTCCAGAAAATCTTCGAGCAGCGCGAAAAACTCGGGATCGCAGTCCGGTTCTTCCTCCGGAAGCAGCAGTTCTTCGCGCAGTGGTTCCAGCTATTCCGGCAGCCGCAGCAGCAGTGGACATTCTTCCAGTTCGAGTGGCAGCTCGGGCAGTTCGAGCAGTGGCCGGAGCAGTTCATCATCCGGCAGCTCATCGTCCAGCGGTTCTCGCAGGCGATAAGCCGCGGTTGAAAAAAATGATTCCGGATTTCTTAAGGAGAATATGATATGTGGATGATGAAAAGAAGTATCGCCCTGCTCTTGTTGTCAGGGTTATTCATGACCGCCCCGGCACAGGACAAGGTGATCAGTGAAGATCTGTTTAATATGGGCACCGAATTGGGCGTCGGCGCCCGCGCCATCGGTCTGGGAGGTGCGTTCACCGGCATAGCCGATGACTATTCCGCCATCTACTGGAATCCGGCGGGCCTCGCACAGATGCGCCGCATGGAAATGAATATCGGCTTTTCCCACAACAGCTTCAATGCGGATGCGGATTTCCTCGGCGGCATTAATTCATCCAAGGATACTTTCACCCGGTTGAATTCGCTGGGCTTTGTCTTTCCCATTCCGACCTATCAAGGCAGCCTCGTGTTTGGCGTGGGCTACCAAAAAGTCCGCGACTATAATCAGTCGCTCGACATGGGCGGTCTGGTGCTCGATCCCAATGGCACGGCGTTCCCCTGGTACGTGGTGCCAACCTATGATAACTATACGGTCAATCCGCCGGAGATTTGGACCACGGATGTAAGCGATTCCTTATTCCAATCCAAATCCGTGCTCGATGATGGCAGCGCCAATATGTTTTCGCTCTCGGGCGCCATGGAAGTGCAGGAGAACTTTTTTCTCGGCGCCACCATGAATTTCATCAGCGGCAAGATCAACCGTTCCTTCGAATTCGCAGAAGAAGATATCTATAATTTGTACAGCTATTTTGATGAAGCCGCTCTGAATATGTCGGATTTGAAAAACTGGATATACACCCAGGATGTCGAATCCAATATCGATGCCACGAATTTCAAATTGGGACTATTTTACCGTTCCGAGAAGAACTGGCGCTTTGGCGCGTCCATGACCACACCGACCACCTATAAAATCAACGAGTCGTGGAGCTGGAAACAGACCGAATACTATGACGGGGCTACAGATGCCGCCATTCTCGAGGACGCCGGAAAACAGGAATACAAGTACCAGGAACCCTATTCGTTCAACGTCGGCGGCTCTGTGCGGTTGCTGAATGTGCTGGTCACCGGTGATTTGGATTTCAAGGACTGGACCCAGGCCAAATTCAAATCGGACGGTCCCATCGAGGGCATGTATGAATCGGTGCTGAACCGCGCCATCAAGAAGGAGATGCAGAGCACCACCAAGTTGCGTGCGGGCGCGGAAATCTATGTCACTCCCATCGGCATGCGATTGCGCGGCGGCTATTTCTACGATCCCTCTCCGTATGTGGATACAGCCATCCGCCCGGATCGAACCTGGATTTCCGCGGGCGCCAGTATGATGCTGGATAAACAGGTGATGCTGGATCTGACCTATGTGCATGGCAGCTGGGAGGACAAGGTCACGGATAATCTCAGCGCGGAATCGAGTCTGGTTGATCGCAGCTTGAACAAAATAATCGGCACGGTTTCTTTGCGTTTCTAGTGCTGAAATGACCGCAACGCTTTTTTTACTGTTCTGATTATGGAGTCTGGCTCCGATGAGCGGATCAGTTATGTGAATTCACATCGCTTTTAGTGGGAGTGCGTCAATCGCTCCCACTTTTTATTAGGGCGAGAGGTCCTTATGAAAAGATATCGTGGTTTTCTGGGCGTCTTGTTACTGGCTGCCTTGATGTCGCTCGACTGCGCTTCGCAGGCGCGGCTCAAACCGCCGCGGGTCGCTTCAGATCTCCCTCTGGACTATCCGCTTTCGGCACAGCTGAAGCGGATCGAGGGTGAGGTCGTTCTGACCGTTTTTGTCAATCCGCAGGGCAAAGCGGAACAGGTCAATTTGAGCAATTCTTCCGGTTATGACGTGCTCGATGAAGCCGCGATGAGTTTTGTCAAAAAACTCGATTTCAACCCCGGCACCCTGGATGACAAACCGGTCAGCGCCTGGACCAGGCTGGTGCTGCGTTACCGGCTGACCGAGCAGGCGTTCGAACAGAATCGCTGGCTGGCCGATGTCCATAATTTGCAGAAGGAAATCGCCCAGGCATCGGACAGTCTGGCGCGCGAAACCGTCCTGAAACGTCTTTATACGACTTATATGGGCTGTGTCAACTATGTGGAGCATAATGACGATACGGTCATCAATTCACTCATCCGCAATGTCATCGACAAGGAAAGCGAGAAGCAGTGGTCGTTGTTCTGGTCAAATTATGCTGCGCCATTTGTTCTGTTCGATGATTTTCTCAACCGCTATCCTGAATCCGCCATCACTTTTCAGGCGCGCCAGGATCTCATTCGCATGCTCATGGACATGGAAACGAAGATTCGCATGGATGCTTTGCGTTCGCGGCGCATATCGCGAATGGCCAATTCCTATATCGAACTGATTGAAAAAAGATTGGCTGCCCTGCAGCAAGGCATGCTGCCGATCGGAGAATGATTTATTATGGGAGGTGTGATGCGCCGGTTATCTGTTACGGTGATGCTGGTTGTGTTGCTGGCGACCGCTGCGACTGCCCAGCGGCGGGGTTCCACTGAAATCGGCGGGGGATTCAATTTTCATTCTTATACCGATGCGGCCCAGAGATCAATCGGACAACTGGGGGTAGAACCACTCGTCAGTTACTATTTCAGCCGCACGGTGGGCGTCGATCTGGAGCCAGGCATTCGCTTCGGATTTTACCCGGATTCCGTGTCCGTCTCCATGTTGTTCATGGGCAGTCTGCGCGTCCGGCTGCTGGATATGTCACCCTCTCAATTCCGAAAGTCCGATGTCAGACGGATGGATATGGGCATCAGCTCATCGGTCTTTGCCAATTTGGGCGTGGGTGTGTGGTCAGAAGGTGTTACGGTGACCAATCAGCCCGCTGAAAATTATTCAGGGCTTGCCGTCATGGCGGGCATTGGCACCCAGTCCTGTTTCGGGCGTTTTTCTACCCTGCGCATCAAGTTGCAGTATGTGCAGATGCTTCCGGCTGGCCCCGTATACACCAAGCAGCGCAGCATGGTGCAAATCGGCGTAGGTTTTGGAATTTTTATTCGCTCTTGATCAATATGCGCTTGCGGTATTTGATGTTGACATTGAAAGCCCTTTTCATTATATTTAATAAACTTGTGAATGGGAAAAGGGAAACAGGCATGCGAAAAACTATTATCCTGTTGGCAGGGTTAGCCTTTTTGGCGACACCGTTGTGGAGCCAGATCAATCGACGTTCTTTTTCAAAAGGTCCGCAGCCGGCCGATGAGGAGCCGCAATCCTATTTTTCCAAACCGGTTCAACTGATCGATGTCCCGACTGCCAGCATGCTCTGGCCCGGGGATCTCAATGCCAGCATTCGCATGTATGAAGAAGGCGGCCTGCTGGCGCGGTTGTCGGTGGGCATTTCCCACAAAATGATGTTCGGGGTCTCCTATGGAGGCGATTATATCATCGGCGGCAAAGATGTGCGCTGGAACGAGACGCCGGGCGTCCATTTTGCATACCGCGCCATTGAAGAAAACCTGGTCATGCCGGCAATCGTCATCGGGATCGAAACCCAGGGGTACGGGAAATACTGGCGGCGTTCCGATTATGCGGACAGCTTGCAGTCCGATCTGGATCCGGCGCGTTATATGCTGGACCGTTACTCGATAAAATCTCGCGGTCTCTATATTGTCGCCTCCAAAGGGTACGAATCACTGTGGAAAGCCGGTCTGCATATTGGCGCCAATTACAGTCTTGAACGTTCCGATAAAGACGCGGACCCCAATATATTTCTCGGCATCGATGTGCAGCTGACCCGGGATCTCTCGACGGTCTGGGAGTACGACTTCGCCCTGAACGATGATCGCTTAAAAACAGCCAACAGCGCCAAAGGCTATCTCAATGCGGCCATGCGCTGGGCTTTTCAGCCGAATATGTTCATTGAATTCAGTGTTAAAAATATTCTCGCGGATAATTACGGCAATCGTGATTTCATGCGCATTTTGCGCATTGTTTATTATGCGCGCATTCTGGAGCGCTAATTCAAGAGGTTTTTCATGAATCGCTTTTTGCTTCTCGCACTGGCTGTCTTGATGTCACTGATCATGGTCTCCTGCTATACGACTTTTCGTGCTCCTCACACCGCGGATGGAGCGGACGAGGCGTATGATGAACCGGTCCAGGCCATCTCCGCGCCATTGAATCCGACCATTCCGCAGACGCTGGCCGGAAATTATGGCTGGCTCTACTATTATGATTCCGCCTGGTGGATGGACGAGTACGAGAATTATGAAAATACAGGCAGAGGCTATGCGCCGGAAGGATACCGGCAACGATTTCCAAATGATCCGTCCTACGATCCAAGCGTTTCGGGCGGCTATGGCGGCGGGACGGTTGTCGCCCCGGCTTTGGGTAAGGGATCAGCCGATAATCCGGACTCATCCGCATCCCAATCGTCCGGCGATCGCCGGACGTTTTCCACCGGAAATACCACCAGCACGCAAGCGGGCGTGAACAGCACCCCGCCACCGCAGCAGGACACAACACCGAGATCCTCCACCACAACTACCGCACCCGCAGCAAAACCCGGCGGCAGAGAGCAGGTCAAGAGGAAGTAATAATTCAAGTGCGGATGTTTATTTGACCCAATAACTGTTTATCAGGCAAGACATTCTGTTCTTGCCTTTTTCATTCACGGAAACGATCATGTCTCTCAAACGGCGACTTTATTTTATCCTTTTTTTGGTCATTTTTTTTGCATCCGCATTCTTGACGCTGGGCCATTTTTCCCTACGCCGCTCCGTGCCTTCCACCACCGGCCATTTTTATGCAGCCGGACTGCAGCAACCGGTGGAGATCGGATGGGATGAATGGGGCATCCCCCATATCAGCGCGCGCTCGGAAGCGGATCTCTACTTTATGCAGGGCTATGTCGCAGCCCAGGACCGGCTTTGGCAAATGGACTTGATGCGGCGGGCTGCCCAGGGACGGCTCTGCGAGGTCTTCGGCGAGCGCTTTCTCGATGCCGACGTCTTCGCCCGCACCATCGGCTTTGAAAACCTGGCCGGCAATCTCCTCGCCATTCTGCCTCCGGAGAATTTCACCCAACTGCAGTCCTATTGCGCCGGCATCAATGCCTATATCCGTTCCGCCCGGCAGCTGCCCATTGAATTCACGGTTTTACGCTACCAGCCTGATCCCTGGAAACCGGATGATTGTCTGGCCAGTCAGCGCCTCATCGGTTGGCTCCTCAGCATGGGATGGCATGTTGATCTGGTGTACGGCGACCTCTTGAGCAAGGTCGACTCGGCCAAGTTTGCGCAAATAATGCCGCAAGCTTATCCTGGCCAACGCATGGCACCTGCTCCGCCTGCGCCCGTTTCAAACGCCAGCCGGGGATTGCTGCGCGGCGAATCCGATCTGCGCGCGTTGCTCAACAGTCCGGTGACCGGATTGGGCAGCAATGCCTGGGCGGTCAGCGGACGTCACACACAGCGCGGACAAGCCATTCTCGCCAACGACACCCACTTGCCTTTCACAGCCCCATCGATCTATTATCTCTGTCACCTGCGCTCTCCCAAAATCAACGCGGTGGGCGCCAGCATTCCCGGCCTCCCCGGTCTGGTGGTGGGACGCAATGAATCCATCGCCTGGGGCGTGACGCATGGCATGATCGATGACGTCGATTTCATGGCTCTGCAGCCGGACAGCATCGATACGGATCATTACCTCTATAACGGTCAGCGATTTGCCTTAACCCGTCAAGATGTAACCATCCAGATCAAAGACAAGGCGCCGCATAAATTCCGCGTCACCCGCACACTCGCCGGGCCGGTCGTGAATTCACAAACACCCATACTCGGCATTCGCGATAGCGAGCCTTTAGTTTTGCGCTGGACCGGATTCAACCCGGACGATCCGCTCACTTCCTGGCAAAAACTGCTGCAAAGCCGTGATTGGAGCGATTTCCGGCGCGCCCTGGAGAACTGCAAAAATCCGGGTGAAAATTTTATCTATGCCGACGCCAGGGGAAATATCGGCATGCAGCTGGCCGCGGAAATCCCCCTGCGGAATTTTCAAAACGCCTGGCATCCTGTTTCGGATACCCTGTACCGGGCCGATTGGCTGGGCGCTGTGCCGTATGAATTGCTGCCGAAAATTTATCAGCCGCTCAACGATCGTATTGTCAATGCCAATCAATGCCTGGTCGATTCCAGTTATGCTTTTTATCTCTCCGCTTATTGGGAACCGGATTACCGCTACCGGCGCATTCATCACTTGTTGGATACCCTTCGCGTTGCCGATGTCGCCAGTTTTCGGGCGCTGCAAAATGATGTCTATTCTGAGCATGCGGCGCGGTTTGTGCCCCAACTGCTAAAAGTGCTCGCGCCACTTTCGTTGCCGCAGAACTCCCCCGCTGATTTTGGCCGCGAATTGTTATCCGTCTGGGATTTTCATCAGAGCAGCAGCAGCGTGGCCGCAACCGTGTATGAAGCCACCTGCCTGGAGCTGATGCGCCGGACGTTTTCTGATGAAATGGGCGATGAACTTTATGGACGATTTCTGGAAATGCCCCATTTCAACATCAGCACGCTCGACCGCCTGATCGCCGCAAACGATTCCGCCTGGTTCGATGATGAGCGCACCAGGCAGGTGGAGACGCTGCAAACTCAGATGCAGGCCAGTTTTTACACCGCCATCGAGGAACTGACCATCCAATATGGAAATAATCCAGGGTTATGGACATGGGGAGATGTACACACCCTCACGCAGCCTCACCCTTTTGGCACACATGCACCATTCCGGCGCTACTTCAACATTGGGCCCTACCCGACGGCCGGAGGCAATTTTACGATTAATAACAGCACCTATTTGCTATCCAAACCCTACGCCGCATTCATCGGCCCGTGCGTGCGGCAGATTGCGGATATGTCAACGCCGGAGTACCATGTCATCATCCCGGCGGGACAGAGCAGCCACCCGTTCAGTCCACATTATAAAGATATGACGCCGTTGTGGCGGCAGGGTGCACTCATCACCTTGAACCTGAACAGTCTTGAATCCCGCAACCGCGGCTGGCAATGGCAAACCATTCACCCGGCCGGCAAATGAGCAGCCGGTTCAGGTGCGCACAGGGTGAGACAAAGTGACTCATTTTCCTACACTCTGACCGGCGGCAGCCGTTCGCACCGGAAATGTATACGTAAAAACAAACAATTAAGACGTTCAAATATTCGAGGCCTTGGCATACCAATTGCATATATTGTCCGATACAGTTATGCACCTTTTGCAATGAACATCGTGTGACGGATAAATTTTGGTCAGGCATTTATCACATATTCGATGTGGGGTTTTACTCCTTCTGCTGCTATGCTCGGCGTGCACGGAGCAGAGCAGCGTCGATTTTGAGACCACCATTCCCCGACAGCAAATACTGGTCAAAGATGGCTGGCAAAACCGCCATCCTGTATGGCGCGCGGACGGTGCGCGTATCCTCTATGCGGCCTGGTCCAGCGCCAAGGACAGCACCCTGGTCAGGGAAGTGGATGTGGCTACAAAACGGATGCGCACGCTTTTCGGCGTCAAGGGGGTGCTCACCTTTCCCACCTATAGCGCTGATTCCACTGAATTCTATTGCATCACCAATCGCCTGGGCGACCACGATGTCTGGAAATATAAACCCTCTATTTCTACCTGGTCGCGGTTGAGTTCGGAATCGGGGGATGAGACGTTCGTGCGGCCGTCTCCGGATGGCCACACAATCGCCTATATAACCGCATATCGCATTGCGCTTCTGGACTTGGCCGCCAACCGTGTTGCCTACCTCCCCATCGCGGACCAGCTCGTTTTTTCGCTGAGCTGGGATGTGGACGGCAAATCGCTGCTTTTTTCCGGCATGGAAGCTTTCGACGAAATGCTCTATCGCTTTGTCCTGGACAGCAGCCGCGTGAAGCCCATTGTTTCATCAGGGCTGATGGGCGCCTGGCCGGTTGCCGCAGATTGGAACAAGGGAGAATCCCCCGGTCCCTATTTCGTCTTTGAGGAAGGTGGCGGTCTGGCGCTTTATGCACCACGAGACGAGCGCCAGACGACCATCGTTTCCAGCGGAAAAATGCCCGCCTGGTCGCCGGACGGGACGAGCCTGGCATATATCAACGGCAATAATCTGATGCTGGACAAGATCTGGGTGGTGATCGATGAGTAGGCGGGTGTGTACAAGTTGGCTCGTCCTTTTGGCGCTCGCCTTTGTTGCGGGGGCGGAACAAAAGCCAACCGGGCGGGTGACCGGCATGGTCATGGATGCCGTCAATAACGCGCCATTGCCGGGCGCCAATGTGCTCCTGGAGGGAACCACCCTGGGCGCGGTGACGCGGACAAACGGTGTGTTCAATATCGATCGCGTGCCGCCGGGGACCTATCGTATCATTGCCACCCTGCTGGGCTATCGCAAAATGGTGATCAATGGCGTGACCGTCAGCACCGGCCAGCCACAGGTCGTGCGGATTCGTCTCAATCGCCAGACCATCAACATGGGAAATGTGCAGGTGCGCGCCAAGCGGGAGACGCAATCTTTTGACTATGAGAAAGCCATCGCCGGACACGAGATCATCACGCCCAAATTTGTTGCCCGCCGAGCCGGCGCGCTCGAGGATGCGTACCGGGCTATTGCAATCCTTCCCGGCGTGGTCACGCGCAGCGATCTCAATACGCAGCTTTACATACGCGGCGGCAGCCCTGATCAAAACCTGATCCTCTATGATGGATTGGAAATAACCACCCCTTCGCGGCTCTTCATCATGATGGGCGGCGGCATCAGTCTGGTCAATCCCGATATCATCCAGGGCATCGATCTGGAACCTGCGGGATTTGATGTGAGCCAGGGGGGCAAGGTATCCGCTTTGCTGCAGATCGCCAATCGTGAGGGAAAGAGAGAGCGTCCTGCCATCGGGCTCAGTATCGCCATGCTCACCACGCGGGCGGTGGCTGAAGGCGTCATCGGCCGCAACCGCGGCAGCTGGATCATCGCCGGACGCCGCAGTTTCTATGACATCGTGGCGAATCAATTCTACAAGCAGGATTATATCTTTCCCTTCTATTATGATTTTCATGCCAAGGTCGCTTACGATCTCAAACGCACCACGCGCCTCACTGCTTTTTATACCCATTTGGGCGAAGGCGCCAAAATGATGGATGTGGAGCAGGAACAGCTGGATCTTCTCAACGCCGGCAAAGGGCATATCGGCGGTTTGCGCCTGGCCAGTCTGCTCACGCCGCGGTTTTCGTTGATCGCGCTGCTCGGCTATTACCATGATGACAATGATGTCCAGGTCTATGATACCTACAACTACCGCTATCATGCGCAGCTCAATTATACCATTCGCCGCTCCACCGCTAAAGTGGATATGATGTATACGCCGAAAAGCTGGCTGGCTTTTAAATTCGGCGGCCAATCGCTGCAGCATCAGACGGATCTGCTCTGGGATCTGCAGTGGCGCAATGCCCTGGATCTGCCGGATTCGATCCGTTTCACTTCCTCTTCCACGGATAACAGCGCCTACGTGCAGATGCGCCTGCGTTCCATGCCATGGTGGGAATGGACCGCGGGCGTGCGCTATGACCATTCCAGATTATACGGTGAGAGTCACTGGCATCCGCGCACACGACTGTTGTACAATCCGCAGGGCCCGGTGAGCGCCTGGGTGAGTTACGGCACCTATTCCCAATATCCGGATTTTCTCACGGTGATCGGCCGCGGCGAGCCCCTGGATATCAGTGCCAATGCCGATGCCATTGGCGCTGAACGCGCCCGGCACTATATCGCCGGACTGTTATGGGCGACGGATTCAAACCACCACTTCAAGCTGGAGCTCTACCGCAAAGAACTGGATCATCTGTTGGTCAATCCCAATGATGAGCTGTTCGTGCCGGAGAACAGCGGCACCGGACGGGCACAAGGCGTCGAGCTCTCCTTTCAGCGGCTGCGGCAGTCCAGGGACCGTTTTGGCTATTGGATCAATTTCGCCCTCGCTGAAGCGCAATACAAACGATTTGCAAGTGACGCCTGGCGTTATTTTGATTATGATCAGCCCTTTCAGGCCAGCAGCGGCGGCGAATGGCGTCTGAGCCGGCGCTGGCAGGTCAGCGGTTTGTGTCAATACGGCAGCGGTTTTCCCTATACGCCCGTGCTCGCATTACAGCGCGACCTCAGCGCGGACAGCGGCAGCCTCGAGGGATGGAGAGTGGTAAAGGGGGCCAAGAATTCGGCCCGATATGACCCCTATATGAGACTGGACGTGCGCATCAGCTATCTGTACGAATCGCCGCGGCGGACGTTTTCAGCCTATGTGGATTTGATCAATATTCTCAACCGCAAAAATATCTACATGTACGACTGGCGTTTTGAGAGCAGCAACGGCAATGGCGGCTATGCCCGCCGCAGTGTTGTCTACATGCTGCCCTTTTTGCCTTCGTTCGGGGTGACGGTGACGTTTTAAGTGCTTTTGGGGGAGCGTGGTTGCGGCCTGAAGTGATGCCGACAGCCTTTTTTTGGGGGGGACCTGTTCCATCAACAGATCGCAACCCTTGCAGATGGTCCGTCTGCTTTTTTCTGTGTTTCGGTGTCCCGGTGGTTAGTTCTTTAAACCACCGGGGCACGGAGACACAGAGGGACCTTTTCTGCAGCCTGAATTTTTCGGGAGGTGCATTTGCAGGAGCGCTCTTCCGAGCACGATCCTGTTGGGCTCCATCTTGCAGGTGGGGCCCAACTTGGAACGATATTAAGGTGTGCCCCACCAAAAGCAGGCGGAGCCCACCCTCGCAGGAATCGGCCTCAGGAGAGGCTCTTGCACGCTAATTTTAGATGAGGCATATCATGGCGACAAAATTCAGCGCGACGCTGTCGGTGCGCAGTTATGAACTGGATTCTTTCGGTCACGTCAACAATGCAGTCTATTTGCAGTACCTGGAATATGCGCGCTGCGAATTCATGGCGCAGCAGGGACTCACGTTTAACGATTTTCACGCATGGGGCGCTTTTCCCTATGTGGTGCATGTGGACATCGATTACAAGGCTTCCTCGCGCACAGGAGATGAGCTGGAATTGATCGGCTGGGTGAGTGAATGGGGACGCAGCAGCTTTGTCCTCAGTTATGAAGTGCACAATCGCACCACAGGAAAGTTATCAGCCCTGGCCAATGTGAAATTTGCCTGGGTGAATGATCAGGAGCGCATCATCCCCGTGCCGTTGTTGTTCAGGGAAAGAATGACTTGATTACGGATGGGATTGTGTCTATGGGGTATTTGCAGTCATGTTCCGGGACACATTCCCGTGGACGAAAGGACTCTGTTTCGAGCGCTGCGAGGGCTGAACAATGCCGGCTGGCAGTCCCGGGCTGCATCTGGCGCACGAACGTATTTTACCGCTGTCACCCTGGTGTCAATCCTGATGACCACGAAGGCTCGGAGCCGCAGAGGCGGGTTGTTGTTGCGCGCGCTTTTTTGGAAAATGCATTTAACGGAACGTTTGCCAGAGCGCGAACCAGCCGGTATGCGGCGTGTTATCAGGCTGCCGAGATGCGCCAATCCCCCTCGCTCTTAAGGGGGCAATCACTTGCTTGACTGACTTGCCGGCAGAGGCGCGGCAGTATTGCTTTCGCCCGGGGAAGGCGTTTGCCCGCCGATGGAAATCATCCGTCCCGCTTGATATTATCGCCGTTTCAATTGCAATATGCTCAGGAAAAAGCTCGAAATGATCACCTGAAATCCCAGTACCAGCAGCATGCCACCCGGGATGACCCAGCGCAGCGTTTGGGAGACAGCCAGGTGGCCGAAAGCCTGGCGCTCCCAGAATCCAAAGGCCCACAGGGAAGCGCCCAGACCGCAGAGAATCATTACCGCTCCGATCATCAATCCTTTTTCCAGAGTATGGTGCCGTAGTATCCAATTGGTCCATTGATTCGGCGGCATCAATCCCACTGTGCTGCCAAATACTTTGGTGAATACCGCCAGACTGATGGATTGCGTCCCGAGGATGATGGCGAGCGCCGCATAGAAGAGCGTATGCACATCCAGTTCAACCGCCCCAGCCATTCTTGGCCCGGGCAGGAGCCATAGACTGGCAGACAGGCCGGCCAGCGCCAGAAATACCCCGGGATAGAAGAACAGCCAGCGCGGACTGAACAGCAACAAAAATTGCAGATGGCGCCAGCCGTCATGCCACGTCCGCAGATGCGGAGGCCTGCTTCTGCCGTCAGGATATAATGTGGTGGGGACTTCAGTGATCTTGAGACCATGCATGGCCGCTTTGGCGATCATCTCGCTGGCGAACTCCATGCCCGTCATGCGCAAATTCAAATCGAGAATAGCCTGGCGTTTGAAGCCGCGCAGCCCGCAGTGGAAATCCTGGATCGATACCCGGTAGAACAATTTCCCCAAAGCACTCAAAATTGGATTGCCCAAATATCTGTGCAAGAAAGGCATCGCGCCCCGGCGAATCCCGCCCTTGAAGCGATTGCCAACCACAAGGTCGTAGCCCTGACGCAGTTTGTCCAGAAAAGCGCTTAAATCGAAAAAATCGTAACTGTCGTCCGCATCTCCCATGATCACATAAGTGCCTTTAGCCGCCTGGATGCCACCCAGCAAAGCGGCTCCATACCCCTTTGCTTCTACAGCAACAATCCGGGCGCCTTCCGCTGCAGCGATCTCAGGGGAACCATCCCCGCTGCCATTGTCCGCGAGGATGATTTCGCCCCGCACGTTCGCCATCGTGAGAAACTGTCTGGCTTTGCGGATGCAAACGGCCACTGTTTCGGCTTCATCAAGGCAGGGCATGACGATGGAGAGTTCAAGATCCTGCATATAATCTGATCTCCGTTTTACTTGTTTTCCAGAGTTTTAGATTTACCGGGGCGAATTCATTATTCACAAGTTATAGAGGGATGGCTTCATCCTTCATGTATTGAAAAATAGCGGTTTGGGATGCAGAAAGCAAGGTAATAATTTGATATATCGTTGAGAAGGCTGGCGGCGTTCAAGTTCTCACAAGGGATAATTTTTGCGGTACAAAATCGAGCGAAAAAAATTACTTGTGTTAATTAGAGAATTTTCGTATTTGTAACAGAGTGCATTGACTTCACTGCTGAATAACGCGTACAATACTTTTGCAAACAGCAAGTGCCAACGGCTTATCCGGACGCTCTCCAACCCGGTGCACAACGTCGGCCGGGAGTATATATAATGTGCCTCAGTATGGTTCTTTTATAATAAGACCTGAACTGAGCGATTGCCTTAACCTTGCGAAGGTTCCCACCCTTCGCAAGGTTGCCTTTTGTGCACCAATCGCTCAATTTAGGTAAGATAAAAAATGAAACCGTACGATTTCTCGAAGCAACCCTTTTATTATTGAAAGGACGACTTGATGGAACAAACGCGAAGAGATTTTATCAAACTGGCCGGCCTCGGCGCCGCTGCGCTGACCCTGGGATCGACCGCCAAAAGCTACAGCCGCATCCCCGGTGCCAACGACCGGCTCAATTTTGCCATCATCGGCCTGCATGGGAGGGGCTACGCCCATCTCGACGGCGTCCGATTTGCCGAAAATTGCGCCATCACCCACGTCTGCGACGTCGACCGTCGCGAACTCGACAAGTTTTCCGCTGAGGTTGAGAAACTGTGCGGTTACACCCCGGTAAAAATGGGCGATTTCCGCAAGGCGCTGGAATCAAAGGAGGTGGATGCCATCACCATCGCCACGCCCGAGCACTGGCAGGCCCATGCCGCAGTGATGGGATTGCAGGCGGGCAAGCACGTCTATGTGGAAAAACCGAGCAGCCACAATCCGCACGAAGGCGAACTCCTGGTACAAGCGCAAAAAAAATACGGCAAACTGGTGCAGCTCGGCACCCAGCAGCGCTCCTCACAGCATTCGCAGGAGATCATTGCGAAGATTCACGCCGGACTCATCGGCCGGCCCTACTTCGCCAAGGCATGGTACATCAATACCCGCACGTCGATTGGCGCCGGCGTCGAGGTGCCGGTGCCCGACTATCTGGACTGGGAGCTGTGGCAGGGACCGGCGCCGCGGCGGCCCTACAAGGACAATATTCATCCCTACAATTGGCACTGGTTCTGGAACTGGGGCACCGGCGAGACCCTCAACAACGGCACCCATGAAATCGACTTGAGCCGCTGGGCGCTGCAGGCCGGGTATCCGCAGCGCATAAGCGCGGACGGCGGCCGCTATCATTATCAGGACGACTGGGAGTTTTACGATACCCTGGTGGCCAATTTCGATTACGGCGATAAAATGATCACCTGGGAGTGCCTGAGCTGTCAGGGCAAGCAGCATTTCGGCCGTGGCCGCGGTGTCACCATTCACGGTACCGGGGGCACAGTGCTGCTGGACCGCGATGGCTGGGAACTGTATGATCTCAAGGATAAAAAAATCGACGAGTTCGTGGTTCAGCGCGTCTCCACCACCCAGGATCTGCAAAGCCGGGATGCCATGACCAACGACCATTTCGCCAACCTGGTAACCGGTATCCGTAGCGGCGCGCCACTGCATGCGCCCATCAGCAACGGCAACATCGGCGTGGCCATGCTGCAGACTGCCAATATTGCCTGGAAACTGAAGCGGTCGCTGTCGATCAATCCGGACAACGGCGATATCATCGGCGACAAAAAAGCGCGGGCGATGCGCCAGCGCCGCTATGAGAAAGGATGGGAACTGAAAGTGTGAGGACGGCCCGGGTGGATCCGGCTTTATCGCAAACAATACTGTGAGACTGGGCTGTCCCGGATCGCACATTCGCGAAACTATCTGAAGTGATGAACCCTGATTTGCTATGGTCGGGTGTGTCCAGCAAGCCGGCGGGAGTGCTATGACCAGATCCAGTTGCCAGGCGACAGCGAATCCATCGCGAAAAGCAAGCACGCGCGCGTTGTTAAGAATCAACGGAAATTTCATGAGTAGTAACAGACGATACACTTTTATCATCGTCCTGGTGGCCGCGCTCTGTGCCGGTCACGCCGCTTATGCGCAAGGTTACCGATTGAATTTCGGATTGCGTGAGCCTCAGGATCCGGCCACGCTGCCGCTTTCCGGGGCTGCGCCGCCAGAGACGATGCGAAAGGCCGGGATCGCGGTCAAGCCCGCGCTGCAAAAACTGACCGAAAATGAATATCTGCTCACCACCGGGTGGCAACTGGCCGATGCCCACACCGTCACAGCGTCCCGGTCGTCGCTGTTCGCGGCCGGGAACAACACCTTTGGCTGGTATCCGGCGACTGTCCCCGGCACCGTGCTCACGACCCTGGTCGAGCAGGGAGTTTATCCGGATCCCTATTATGGATTGAACAATCTTTTAATCCCCGATTCGTTATGCCGCACGGCGTGGTGGTACCGCCTGGAACTGCCACTGCCGCAAGGCATCGCGGGCAAAGAGGTCTGGCTGCTCTTCAATGGCATCAATTACCGCGCCGATATCTGGCTGAACGGGCATCTGCTCGGCCGCATGGATGGCGCATTCGTGCGCGGTCTGTACCATATCAACCCTTACCTTGATCTACGCGGTGGAAACGTGCTGGCGGTGCAGATTCATCCACCGCCTAATCCTGGCATTCCGCACGAGGAATCATCAAGAACACCCGCCGGTCCGAACGGCGGCCAGCTCTGTCTGGATGGCCCCACATTCATCTCTTCGGAAGGATGGGACTGGGTGCCGGGTATCCGGGACCGCAACATCGGCCTGTGGCAGGATGTGCGTCTGCGTCTGACCGGCGCGGTGACCCTGGCAGATCCGCAGGTGATCACCGACCTGCCCTTGCCGGATACATTGCGCGCGGCCATCACCGTCAAAACCACGGTGAAAAATCATGCAATGACCCGGCAGCAGACAATGGTGACCGGCCGGATCGGCACCCTGGTCTTCTCCCAATCCGTCGATCTGGGCCCTGGTGAGTCGCGTCTGCTGACTTTAACCCCAGAGGCCTTCCCGGCGCTCAACCTGTCGCGGCCGCGTCTGTGGTGGCCGAACGGATATGGCCGGCCGGAGTTGTATGACCTGGAGCTGGAAGCCAGACTGGGTTCCCTGGTTTCCGACCGGATCGCTACGCGGTTTGGCGTCCGTGAATTTTCCTATGAACTGGCCGTGGCCCAACCGGACAGCAGCATGTGGCGGGTCCTGTTCGACCCGCTGCAGGCCGGCGCCAGGATCCTGTTCAATACATTGACCAGGGTGGATGCGGGCCAGGGCACATTTCTGCCCGGACTGGCCGCGGCGGGCGATTCCGTTTGCCTCACATCCATCGACCGCGCCTCCGGCAATCCGTTTCTGACCATCCGCGTCAACGGCGTGCCCGTATTCTGCAAAGGCGGCAATTGGGGCATGGACGATGGCATGAAACGGGTCTCGCGGGAACGGCTGGAGCCCTATTTCCGTCTCCATCGCGATGCCCATTTCAATATGGTGCGCAACTGGACCGGGGAGAGCACGGAGGAGGTGTTCTACACCCTCTGCGACGAATACGGCATGCTGGTTTGGAACGATTTCTGGCTGTCGACCGAGGGCTATAACCTCGATGTGAACGATAATGACCTCTTCATGGCCAATGCGGCCGAGGTGGTGAGGCGCTTTCGCAACCACCCCTCCATTGCCGTCTGGTGCCCGCGCAATGAAGGATACGCGCCTGCTGCGATGGAGCCGCGGCTGCAAAAACTTATCGCCGAAGTGGACGGCACCCGGTTCTATTCTCCTAACTCGCGAAATCTCAATCTGCGCCCCAGCGGGCCCTGGCATTACCTGAAAGATCCGGCCGATTACTACCGCGCCATTGCCGAAGGATTTAACACGGAATTGGGCACGCCTTCGCTGCCGACGGCCGCCACCATCCGCTCATTCATGCCGCTGGAGGATCAGTGGCCCATTAGCGATACCTGGCATTATCATGATTTCCATGATGGACAAAAAGAGTATTGCAACGCCATCGCGACGCGCTACGGGACCAGCGCGGACCTCGATGCCTTTTGCCGCAAGGCGCAGTTGGTGAATTATGACAGTCATCGGGCCATGTTCGAGAGCTGGAACAGCAGGATGTGGAACCATGCCAGCGGCATTCTGCTGTGGATGACCCATCCGGCCTGGCCGAGCACGGTGTGGCAAACTTATTCCTGGGACTATGAGGCCTTCGGTTCGTTCTTCGGAGCGAAAAAAGCCTGTGAACCGGTGCATATCCAGATGAATTTACATGACTGCCAGATCATCGTCTTGAACACGACGCTGAAAAGATACGCCCGCCTGATGGCGGTCCTGCAGGTTTACGATCTCAGCGGCGTGCTCTTGCACAGTCAACAGGGAACGGTGGATGCGGCGGCCAATGCGCTGAGCGCATGCTTTACCGCCCAACTCCCGGCCTCCCTGCCAGATGTTTACCTGATCCGGTTGACGCTTCGGGACAAAAAACGCCTGCTCTCATGCAACGATTACTGGCAGAGCGCCGACCACAGCGACTTTGAGGCCTTTAATGGATTGCCGCAGGCGGACGTCCGGGTTAAATGGGTGGCGAAGGAAAAGACCCGGCTGCATTTTGAAGTGAGCAATCGCGGGGCAGCGGTGGCGGTTGCGCTGAAATTGAATCTGGTCCACCCGGCGGACGGCGGTCCGATTCTGCCGGCCTATTTTTCTGATGGTTATTTCAATCTGCTGCCCGGTGAACGAAAGCAATTGATGGTGGAATGGGTGCAGGCGATGCAGTCCCCGATCGCCCTGTCGGCAGAAGGATACAATCTGGTGAAAACGCAATGGGTGGTTCAATAAATACTCCATCGAGCGTTACGCGGGTCAGCAGCGGGCGTGACGGACAATCCGTCCGCATGGCGTAAGAAAGAAAGTCTGTTCGTAGTGTATAGATTGGTCTGTTCAAATCCCAGGAGGTTATCATGAAACAGGATACAGCGGATGCCGGAGCCGCGGGAAGCACACGCCGGGAATTTCTGAAAACAGCGACGGCCGTGACCGCCGGATTCACCATTGTGCCGCGCCGGGTCCTTGGCGGGCCGGGGCATGTGGCGCCCAGCGACAAAATCACCGTGGGGATCATCGGCGCCGGCGGTCAGAGTCTGGTTGACCTGAAGAACCTTATCCCCTTTCCGGAAATCCAGTATGTGGCCGCCGCTGATCCGGTGGAAATCTGGGACTATCGTGAGTTCTACTTTGGCGGTGACGCCGGCCGCGTCGCGGTCAAGCGCCGGGTTGAAGAATATTATGCCCAGGAACGCGGCCAGGAGACCTACAATGGCTGTGCGGTCTATGAAGATTTTCGCGAGATGCTGGACCGCGAAGATATGGATGCCGTCACAATCGAGACCACCGACAGCCTGCATGCGCTGGCGGCGATGGCCGCCATCAAGAAGGGCAAGCATGTCTATTGCCAGAAGCCATTGACCCATGATATTTTCGAAGCCCGGGCGCTCACCGAAGCGGCGCAGCATTATAAAGTGGCAACTCAGATGGGCAACCAGGGGCATGCCATGGAGGGCAACAAGCTGGTCCAGGAGTGGATTGCAGCCGGTGCCATCGGCGATATCCGTGAGGTCATTTGCTGGACCGACCGGCCTGCGGGCTTGTGGCCTCAGGGCGTTGAGGTACCCGAAGAGACCCCTTCGCTGCCGCGGGTGCTCAACTGGAATTTGTGGCTCGGTCCCGCCAGGGACCGTCCCTATCATCCGATATATATGCCTTTCCGCTGGCGCGGTTTCCGCGATTTCGGCACCGGATCTCTGGGGGATATGGGGTGCCACATCATGGATACGCCGGTCACGGCGCTTTCCCTGAGGCATCCCAGCGCCATCGAAGCCGTCTGTAATACGCCGCGCACCGAGGCCACTTTTCCGGTGGCCAGCATCGTACGCTATGAATTTGAAAAACAGGGGGATCAGCCGGCAGTGACCATGACCTGGTATGACGGCGGTTTGACCCCCTTCCGGCCCAAGGCGCTGGAAGCGGGACGGCGTATGGGCGACAAGGACGGCGGCGTGCTGCTCATTGGCAGCAAAGCGACACTCATGTGCGGCTGCTACGGCGGCAATCCGCGGCTGATCCCTGAAACCGCCATGCACAAGTTCAAACAACCGCCCAGGACGTTGCCGCGCACACAGGGTATCTATCGCGAATGGGTCGACGCCATCCTCGGCAAAGGCCCGGCCAGTTCCAATTTTGACGTCTCCGGTCCATTGACGGAAATTGTCCTGCTGGGCAATGTGGCGATCCGATATCCCAATCAACGGCTGGAATACGACAGTGTGCAAATGAAGGTCACCAATCTGGAGGAAGCCAACAGCCAGATCAAACGGGCTTATGAGGGGAACTGGAGTCTATAGAAGTTTTGCATCCAAAGCAGGATCACCGCCCCCGCATTTTTTCCGGGATGATGGAGGGGGGAGGAAGACGAACCGTTTGAATGGTTCGCAAACGCAGGTGCCCCGCATGCATGATAGCGGGGTAATAATCTGACTGTTCCCGAGACGCTTGCGCGTCATGGGAATTGCGCGGATCTGCTGGCAGCACTCGTTCGCTCGCGCAAGCGTTCGAGAACAAGCGAGTGCTGCAGGTGATTCTGTGACGAGGGACAAGCCCTCGTCACAGCTCCGCAGCAGATCCGCGTGAATCTATTTCATGTACCAAATCGAATTATGCGATGGAAACATTAAACACTGAACAAAACTAACGCGGAACAATATGACGATATTCCTGTTCATTCTTGGCCTCATCTCATTGATTGTCGGCGCAGAGGCCCTGGTTCGGGGTGCCTCGCGGCTGGCAGCACTCCTGGGCCTGTCGCCGCTGGTGATCGGATTGACGGTGGTGGCTTTGGGCACCAGTTCACCGGAGCTGGCAGTCAGCATCAAGTCCGCGCTCGCCGGCCAGGCCAACATCGCCGTCGGCAATGTTGTCGGCAGCAACATCTTTAATGTCCTCTTCATCCTCGGCCTCTCCGCAGTGATTGTGCCGCTGGTGGTGGCGCAACAGCTGGTGCGGATCGATGTGCCATTGATGATCGTTTTGACGCTGGTGGTCCATCTTTTTTCGTTCGACAGCTTCATCAGCCGTCAGGAGGGAATTTTTCTTCTCATCGCCTTGGCCGGGTACATTTTGTTCCTGATCATCCAGAGCCGCCGTGAAAAAGCAGAAATCATAAAAGAATACGAAAACGAGTTTGGCCTGCCGCCGACGCGCAAAACAAATTGGGTGATCCAGGTGGTGCTGATCGTACTCGGCCTGGGGCTGCTGGTTCTGGGGTCCCGCTGGCTGGTCAACAGCGCGGTGGCTTTTGCACAGTATCTGGGCGTCAGCGAACTGGTGATCGGGCTGACCATCGTCGCCGCCGGCACCTCTTTGCCGGAGGTGGTCACTTCAACCATCGCCGCCATCCGAGGTGAACGCGATATCGCCGTCGGCAACATCGTCGGCAGCAATCTATTCAACATCATGGCTGTGCTCGGCTGTGGCGCTGTGGTGGCGCCGGAAGGACTGCTGGTATCGGCGGCGGTCGTCCGTTTTGATCTGCCCGTCATGATCATCGTTTCGTTCGCCTGCCTGCCCATCTTTTTCACCGGCGGCGTCATCAGCCGCGTCGAGGGCGTCTTTTTGCTGCTCTACTACGCCGCCTATACGCTCTATCTTGTGCTCGCTGCTTCGAGTCACGATGCGCTGCCGCACTATAGCGCGGTGATGCTCTACTTTGTCGTGCCGCTGACTGCGGTCACGCTCATTGTGGTCGCGCTTTTGGAAATTCGCCGGCTGCGGAAGAAATAATTATGCGGTCTCTGTATTTCTGAAACAGAGACATTCATGTTATCAAGGTTGATGCGGCGCTGCGTGAGGAGACATGGCGAAAACGATGGTTTAGGCTCCCGCCGCGTGAGGCAGCTGGATGATGAATTCGGCATATTCTCCGGCCTTGGATTCAATCATTAATTTGCCGCCGTGTTGCTGTACGATGATTTCGTAACTGATCGAAAGCCCCAGCCCGGTTCCCTGTCCCGGCGGCTTGGTGGTAAAGAACGGCTCAAAAACCTTGTCGAGAATCTCCTGCGGGATACCAAGGCCGTTATCGTGTATGCGTATTTCGACCTGGTCGCCGATCAGTCTGGTTCGGACGATCAGTTTGGGAGCATAAGCCTGTTGCTGCTGATGTTTTTTCAGCGTGGTCGATTGGCAGCCGTTGTTGATGATATTGAGAAAAACCCGGCCGATATCCTGAGGAACCATCATGATTTCGCCGATGGACGTATCGTACTCGGCATCGATTTCAATATTGAATCCGCTGTCAACCGCGCGCATGCCGTGATAGCCGAGGTTAATATATTCGGCCAGTAGTGCATTGATGTCCGTCAGCTGGCGGTCGCCGGATTTGCCGCGCGAATGCAGCAACATGCCTTTGACAATGCTGTCGGCGCGTTTGCCGTGGTCGTTGATGCGTTGTGCATTGGAACGGATGTCGCTTATGATCTCGTCCAGATATTGCCGTTCCTCTTCCGATAGGCGAGCGGACCACTTGGCCGCTTCTGCGTTCAGTTCGTCGGAGAGTCCCACCGTCAATTCGGCAAAATTGTTGACAAAGTTCAGTGGATTTTTGATTTCATGCGCTATGCCGGCGGTCAATTGTCCCAGCGATGCCATTTTTTCCGACACCACCAGCTGCGCCTGCGCCGCCTTCAAGTCCGCGTTCGCCCGATTAATCCTGGCATAGGCCAGCGCGTTTTCCAGCGCGATGGCGACAAAATTGGCCAGACTGCTCAGCATGTTGAATTGATATTCCTTATAGGCGTTTTTCTTAAAACTCTGCGCGGAAAGAACGCCCAACACCCGGTTTTCCATCATCAAGGGAATATAGATGAGCGAGGCAACGGCCTCACCGACTTTGGGCTTGGCGCGATGGCTGACATAGTTGTGCCATTCGTTTGCAACATCATTCATAAAAATGGGCTGCGCATGTTCGACGCACCAAACCGCAAAACGGTCTTTTTCCTCCATGGAAATGGAAAAATTTTCCAGGCGCACCCCTTTTTCTATGGATAGTTTGCACTCGAGTTTTTGCTCTGTTTCATTATACACCATAATCAGCAGGCTGGCAGCATCCATGAGCGAGTTCACCTGTTGATAGACCAGTTCATGGAACTCGTCGATGTTTAAAGTGGAGGTAATTTTCTTGCCGATTTCATTCAGGGTGCTCACATTATTAAAGGCAATGTCCAGTTCATCGTTTTTAATCCTGAGCTCTTCGGTCCGCTCTTGAACCCTCTGCTCCAGCGTGTGGCTGTACTCTTCCAGTTTGGCGGACGCTTCCCTGAGATCGCGAATCGTCGAGGCCAGCGCCTGTTGCATGGTGATGAATGCCTCTTTCAAGCGGCCTATTTCATCCATGCCCCGCCGGGACGGCAGCTGCATATCAAAGTTGCCGGCAGCCAGTTGAGAGGCGGCGCGCGTCAACTGCCGCAGCGGTCTGATGATGGATCGCGAAATCATGGCAACCACCGCTAAAACGATGATCAGCCCGCCGAATCCAAGATAAATCAAGTTGATGTTCAATTTATTGACGTCGGACATGAATTCATCGACCGGAAAGACCATACCAATGGACCAGCCGGTAACCGGCACCGGTGCATAGGCGATCCAGCTTGATTTACCGGTCATCAGGTTATGGTATTCAATTTCCGCGAAACTCTTGTTGCCGCGTACCATATTTTCGCCGATGATGCGCAATTGTTCAGATCTCTGTGCTTTGGCGATGCTGAAAATGGTTTGCTTGAGAATACGCGCCGAGTCCGGATGCGCGACCAGAGTCCCTTGGGACGAGATGAGGAAACCATACCCGGTCTCGTAAAGTCTGATGGCGTCAAAGTACGGCTGCAGCCAGTTCAACAGGATGTCGACCATTAATACGCCGATAAAACTTTTTTCGCCCGCGACATAGCGATAGAGCGGCAGCGCGTAGGTTATCATCATCTCGCTGTTTTTTTCCTGAAAAGGTTCGCTCCAGATGGGGCCATTGGCTTCCTTGGCCGCGCGATACCAATCACTGCCGAAATCGCCCAAATGGTCGTTTTCAATCGTTTTCAGTTTGATTTCAGCCTCTTTGCGATAGAGATAGCAGGCAAAATGTTCTGCCATGTCCTGAGATCCCGACGGCTGCAATGCTAACGCCGTGCCGTAGATTTCCGGATTGTTCTCCACGATCTGGCGTAAAAGTTTGATCAACTCTTCTTTGGAATAATCGTAGGATTCGATGATTTTCGCGAAATTGTCCGGGATTCTGCGTATGGCGGTCAATGCGTTATCGATCTCGATCGCCTTGGCCATTGTCACAGATTCAGCGTTCACTTTAAGGTTTTTTTCAACAATGATTCGGGAATTATGGTAGGTGTATACAAACGCGACCAGATAAATGATGCCGATACTCGGAAACAAATAAAGAATCAGCTTGTAGGACAATCCCAGATTTCGAAGATATCGCTTTGTGGGCCTGAGCATGATGATGTCATCCCTTGTTTAAATAATCTGTTTTTGCCGAACCGGTACTTCTCAATGAATGGTTTTGATCAACCGGCGCAGCTTTTGCTGGATGGCAAAACAACGCAGGTTGTGATGTTGCAGTTTGATTGGTGCTTAAAGAATGAAAATAAACAATAGCACAAAGAAAAACAAGCAGAATTCCTGAAAGGGCGATGCCTGAAGAAGGGCCACCCACATGACACCGTTTCCGTCGCCATCGCCGGTGGTTGGAACTGAATGCGGCCAGGCGGCTGCTAAAGAGAGCTGGCAGGTGCGCCAGGTGCGGATCAGCAATCGCTGGTAGTTGGAACTGAATGCGGCCAGGTGACAGTCACTTCCGCGAGAACCGCAGCCGCCCCCCCCTGTACCCGAAAAGGCCGTCAGTGGTCCGCGGAGATAGCCCTTTTCCAAGTGATCCCAAATCGGATACATGAGGTTGCTTCGGATAAAAAAAGGGGCTGGGTGGATTGCAACGGCATTTTTTATGAAAAAACACATATTACATAAATAACTGTCTAACCTTGCTCTGTTCATAAACCACCGGGTGCGCCGGAGTGGCCGGGCTGTTTACGTTGGGATTATAGAATGCTCATGATATGAATATAATCTCAATCAAAACAGTTGCTATCATTGCTGTTATTTGTTTTTCTTTTCTTTGCCCGTCTCTGCTTTCTCAGCGGTGAATACTTCAGGCTATTAATTTAGTCTTCCCCATTTCTTGCCACCCCCTCTTTGCTCATCGGTGAAATAAACCTTGAATTTAAAAGTTAATCTTGTAAATTCATTTATTAGGCAAGTTCGGCGTTAGCTGGAAAATTTGAAGGGTGTTGTGGCGTCTCCAGGCTGCCGAACTATCCTGAAGATATCGAATCAGTCTTTGTTTTGCGCATAACGGGAAAACAGCCAAAATGAATATCTCGCTCAAATATTTCGAAAAAACCATCATTATCACCCTGGTGATGTTGATGGTGCTCATCGTCCTCCTGGCTACGCTTGAACTGGGCTATATCATCGTCAAGGATATCATCACGCCGCCCATCGCGTTGCTCGACATCAATGAATTGCTGGACATATTCGGTTTCTTTCTGCTGGTCTTGATCGGGGTGGAACTGCTGGAGACCATCAAGGCGTATGTAATCGAGCATGTCGTCCATGTCGAGGTCGTGGTGGAAGTGGCCATCATCGCCATTGCGCGCAAGGTCATCATTCTCGACGTCAAGGAATATCATCCTCTGCAACTGTTGGGTATTGCCGCGATCATCGCCGCTTTATCGGGCGCTCATTATATGATCAAGGTAATGCATCGCAACAAGTCGTTGAGTGATGGCTGAGCGCACAGGTTTAGCAAAGAATGATCGCCAAGATCCAGCCAGCGTCATGTGCGTATCAGAGGATGCCGGATCCTGCTATGACAATTGTTCTACCATCGACGCCTCTGCCAACAGGGGCGATGGGATGAGATGGGTTCTCCGGCAGAATCCGGATCTTTCTCACTAACATCATACCCGGAGGTATCATGCAGACCATCATCGGCAAACACTGGCACCATTTGCCGGAGGAGGAAGTACTCGAGCTATTAGGCAGCAATCTTCAGGATGGCCTGGATATTTTTGAGATCAAGCATCGCCGCGAGCATTTTGGCGACAATGTGTTGACGCCGAAAAAAGGCAAATCTCCGTTGCTGCGATTTCTGCTGCAATTCAACAATCCGCTCATTCTCATTTTAATTGCATCCAGTATCATCACCCTTTTGATCAAGGATCCGCTGGATGCCGCCATCATTTTTGCCGTTGTGCTCATCAATGCCGTCATCGGCTACCTGCAGGAATCCAAAGCAGAAAAGGCCATCGAGGCCCTGGCGCAGGTGATGACCACCGAGGCGACCGTTGTCCGCGCCGGCCGTGTGCAGAGGATACCGGCCTCCGAATTGACGCCCGGAGATATTGTGCAATTGCAGGCTGGCAGCAAAGTGCCCGCCGACCTGAGGCTGTTGCGGGCGCGCGATCTCCAGATCGCCGAGGCGTCCCTGACGGGCGAATCCATGCCGGTGCAAAAATCACTGGAGACCACTCTGGCCTCCGATACGGTCCTTGCGGAGCGGCGCAACATGGCCTATGCGTCGACACTGGTCACGTTCGGACAGGGTACAGGCATCGTCACAGCCGTCGGAGACAGCACCGAGATCGGCCGCATATCCGCACTGATCTCCGCAGCGCGGGAATTGCAAACGCCTCTGACGCGAAAAATCGCCCATTTCAGCCATATAGTGCTGTACGCCATCCTCTCTTTAAGCGTTCTGACCTTTGTCATCGGCTTGCTGCGCGGACAATCGGCTGCGGAGACCTTTTCAGCTGTGGTGGCACTGGCGGTCGCCATGATACCCGAAGGCTTGCCTGCGGCGCTGACGGTGACTCTGGCGATCGGCGTCGCGCGCATGGCGCGGCGTCGCGCCATCATCCGCAAGCTGCCGGCCGTGGAAACGCTGGGCAGCGTGACGGTGGTCTGTTCCGACAAGACCGGCACCTTGACCCAGAACCAGATGATGGTGCAGAATATTTTCGTTGGTACAGAGATGTACCACATTACCGGTAGCGGTTACGAGCCCAGGGGTGAGTTGCAGAGACAGGGGCAAACGATATCCTTGTCTCGCGGTGTGGAGAAGTGCCTGCAGGCGGGATTACTGTGTAACGACAGCGTTCTGGTGCAGAGCGACGGGCAATGGCAGGCGCAGGGAGATCCGACGGAGGTGGCGTTGATCGTGGCGGCGAACAAGGCCGGCCTGGCGACAGAAGACGCCGCCGCCCGCTATCCGCGCCTGGATGCCATCCCCTTTGACTCCAGCTATCAGTACATGGCAACCCTGCATACCGCGCCGGATGGCGGCAAGATACTATTCATCAAAGGTGCGGTTGAAGCCATATTGAACAAATGTACCGCGGCGCTGGATGAGGCGGGTGAACCCGTAGCGCTCGATGCCAGGACGGTTGAAGCTGCCGTAGCCGATATGGCCAAACGCGGCCTGCGCGTGTTGGCTTTTGCGGGCCTGGTGGTGCCGCCGGACACCATGACAGTGGCTCATGAATCGATCCAGGGCGGTCTGACCTTTTTCGGGCTCCAGGGGATGATCGATCCGCCACGGCAGGAGGCCATCAGCGCGGTGCGCGCTTGTCAGGCTGCCGGCATCCACGTCAAAATGATCACCGGCGATCACGCACTGACCGCCGCGGCCATAGGCGCGCAAATCGGCATCGCCCAACCCTGTGCGGACGGCACGCCGGCGCAGGATTGTGTGCTGAGTGGTGGGGAAATGGCAGACTATACCGACGAGCAGCTGATTGAAGCAGCGGGAGATGTGGCAGTGTTCGCGCGGGTGACGCCGGAACAAAAACTGCGGCTTGTCGAAGCCTTGCAGTCGCGCGGCAACGTCGTCGCCATGACCGGCGATGGCGTCAACGACGGTCCGGCGTTGAAACAGGCGGATATCGGCATCGCCATGGGTATCACCGGCACCGATGTCGCCAAGGAAGCCGCGGACATGGTCC
The DNA here is from genome assembly GCA_963169875.1 of Candidatus Zhuqueibacterota bacterium. Lineage (GTDB taxonomy): Bacteria > Zhuqueibacterota > Zhuqueibacteria > Residuimicrobiales > Residuimicrobiaceae > UBA2214. The sequence goes on along the minus strand of CAUJEL010000152.1, from coordinate 23,646 downwards.
TGACCGATGATAACTTTGCCACCATCGAGGCGGCTGTTGAAGAAGGCCGCGGCGTTTTCGACAACCTGACAAAAATCATCGTTTGGACGATACCCACCAATATCGGCGAGGGGCTGATCATCATGCTGGCCATCCTGGCCGGCGTCGCACTGCCGATATTGCCCGTACATATTCTCTGGATCAACACCGTCACCGCCAGCGTCCTGGGTCTGACGTTGGCCATGGAGCTCAAGGAACCCGATATCATGCGGCGTCAGCCGCGGGCCCCCAATGCGCCCATCCTCACCAATGAGTTAATCGTGCGCTTGCTCCTTGTCGGCGGCATCATCACCACCGGCGCCTTTGCGTTGTATAAATTGTCGTTACACCTCGGTGCCGGCATCGCCCAGGCGCGCACCATCGCTGTAAACACCGTGGTGATGATCGAAGTGTTTTATCTGTTGAATTGCCGCTCCCTGACGAAATCATTCCTGCATCTGGGGGTGTTCAGCAATCGCTGGATCGTGATTGGCATCGCCGTGATGATCCTGCTGCAGCTGCTGTTCACCTATGTGCCGTTCATGAACAGCACGCTGGCCAGCGCGCCCATATCGCTGCGCGACTGGGGCCTGGCGGTTGGCGTGGGATTCCTCGGCTACATCGTTGTCGAGGTGGAAAAATGGGCCCGGAGAAGAAAAAAGTGAGCGCAGACAAAATGCACCGCAGGAGTTTTTTAGGACCCGGGTCACAGTTTTGTGAATCACGAAACATAAAAATAGCACACTAATATGCGAGGCGTGGGAGGATACTCCGGCCGTCTGCGACCTTTTGCAGCCAGAGCTGCGGCTGAAACAGATATATGATACTCCATTGAATACCTGCGCCTTGGTCTGCTGTGAGTGACCAAGCCTGGTATTCAGTAGTTACTGATAACGCATCCGAGATCAAGTCATTTATAGTAGCCAGACATGAGTCACTCCTTTCCCATTCTGGCATGGAAGCCTTGCTGCGCGCCTCCAGCCTCTTCTCAATGGGTCAGTCCGGCGTTGCGGCGGCCCCTGGCTTTTCGATGCGGGTACTACCAGTTCCATTCAGTCGTCCGTGTTTCGGAGGGTGTGGTGCGCATGAAATTTGACCGTCTCCCTCATGGTCCTGTTGACGACAATCATGCGGCTCATTGATTGAGTGACTTCAAGTCCGCCTTGACTCTCTCTTTGTCAATCTCCATGATGAAAATGTCCCCTCTTCCTGTTCGACCACTCGCAAATGCAAGCCGGTTCCCATCGGGTGACCAGGCTGGACATTCATTAGTGATTCTTGACAGGAGCCATCCGGCCGCTCCTGCGGCCTGCCTGATGTTTATTATTCCCGGGCTGGAGCTTGGAAACACAAAAGTTAAAAATTCGCTCCCTTTTCGTCAGTTTCCAGGAGGAGAGAGGACTTGCTTCTTTGAAAATGGGGTAGGCTTAATCCCACCCTACGACTCTTTTTTCATCCATACGACATTTTGGACTGACATGTGTTCCTGGCCAATTATTTTTCTGAATAATTCAGGCTTTCTGGCCATTCTGTATCTATATCCTCCGGAATCGGATATTTTGCCATATGATAAATTGCCAATTGCGTACTCATCATCAAAGCTTCGACATTCGGCTATGATATCTCCAAATGGATCGATAATCATTGAACATCCATTCTTGAGTTGATCATGATCCATTCCTATCGGGTTTGAAAATATTACATAAATTCCATTGTCATAGGCTCGTGCCGGAAGCCATTTCATCAGCCAGGCGCGTCCTTTCAATCCATCAAATTCTATTCGTAAAGATGTTGGATCATTGATCCTGTTTTCCCATAATTTCGGATCGACAAATCCTGCACCTGGTCTTGTTGAAGGGGTACACATCGTCACATGTGGCATGAATATGATTTCAGCACCAAGGAGTGCCGTGGCTCGAACATTTTCAATGATATTGTTATCATAACATATCAAAATGCCACATTTCCATCCTTTAATGTCGAATACAACATACTCATGCCCTGGTTTTAAATACGGGTTGATGAATGGATGTATCTTGCGGTATTTTGCTTTAAGGCCATTTTTATCCACACAAATATAGGCTTTATATAAATCGTTGCTGACGTCCTTTTCAAATAAGCCTGCTAGAATAGTAATATTATTGAGCGCAGCCATTTCCACTAATTTTTCAGTACTTTTGCCGTCAGGTATATTTTCTGCAATATCAATCAGTTGACTATATGATAGATTCCGAGCAAAGGTATAACCTGTTATGGAACATTCATGAAATGCAATAACATCGGCCCCCTCTGCAGCTGCTTTCTGGGTCAACCTTTCGATGCTATTAAGATTATATGCTTTATCTCCACTTCTGTTTTCGAATTGTGCTGTTGCAACGCGAAGATTATCCATCTCTACACCTCATCTTTGTCATTAAGTAGGGTTCAGCGTATCGGCTTGGAGGTCACCTTCCCGATCTCCTCAATCAGCGCCCGGGCTGCGGCAGGCGTTGCCTGTGAGTCCACGACGAGCACTCCATCCTCGAGGACAATAACTGCAGAGTTGCAGTTGACAAACATCTGCTCCGCTGCGGCTGCGAGAAAAACGTTGGGCGTCACAGGTTTGAGTTCAAACTACGATTGGGCAGTAACCGGATGCGAAGTGGTAATCATCAAAGCCAAGGTCATGAGGATGAAGGTATGCATGATTACTCCCGTGTTTCCAATGCAGAATGTCATTTAAATTTTTAAAACATGACCCGCATATTTTCCCAGGTGTTTTCCCTTGTCAATGGTCAGCTGGCCACTGACAAGGACATATTCAATTCCCGCAGGATATTGATGGGGTTCGCTGAAGGTGGCTTTATCAATAATGGTTTGCGGATCAAAGATGGTGATATCGGCAAAATAATTTTTTTGGATTTTCCCTCTCCCTTTCAATCCCAGTTTTTCTGCCGGCATGCTGGTCATTTTTTTCAACGCCGTTTGCAAATCGAACCATTTTCCCTCGCGGCAATAGCGTCCCAGCACCCGCGGAAAGGTGCCATAAAATCTGGGATGGGGTTTTCCCGCCGATAATTTCCCGTGCACAGAGGCCACACTCCCATCGGAACCAATCATCATCAAATTTGATTGCAGCGTTTTTCGTAAATTATCTTCATCCATGGCAAATCCGACTATGTCCACATTTTTATCATTCCTGATCAGCAGTTCGATGACAACATCCAGCGGATCCCCTTTTTTTTCTTCTGCACATTGCAGCAGGGACTTGCCCTCGAAAACTACATCCTCTGGATTTTTACACGAAGCAATGACCACGCGGTCCCATCCGCCAATCTTGGTGCTTCTGCTTTGCGCATACTCCTTTATCACCTTATGAAAAGCCGCATCCTTCAATCTCGCCAGTACCTCTTCATCGCTACCCTGTCGAACGGATAGCGGCAGGAATTGCGCCAGGCCGGTCGAATAGGCAATGTAGGGATATCTGTCCGCGTGTACCGGCAATCCGGCGTCGTGGGCATTGTGGAGCATCTCGAGCATTTTTTCCTTTTTGGGCCAATTCGATTTATTGCACGCTTTGAAATGGGACAATTCGGTGGATACTCCTGCTTCTGTGCAAATCCGTAATGCTTCCGTGATGGCTTCGAGCACCCGGTCATCTTCATTGCGCATGTGGGTGGCGTATACGCCATTCCTCTTTGATACTATTTTACACAGCTCGATCAATTCTTCTGCTGATGCATAACTGCCCGGCGCATATTCCAGCCCGGTCGATAGGCCCAAGCTGCCGTGTTCCATGGATTCGGCAAGGATAGCCTGCATCCGGTTTAATTGTTCAGGGGTCGCGGGAACATCATTTTTCCCCACGACGAAGGCGCGTAAATCTCCATGCCCTGTAAATGTTGCATAATTAATCCCCATTTTTCTCTCTTCCAGGGCTTGGAAAAATCCGTCCAGTTTACGCCAGTTAAACTCAATACCATATTTCTCGACACTGGAAGTATGCATTTCATGAAAATCTTCATCATTCAGAGGAAAGGGAGAAGAACCGCAATTGCCGCCTATCTCCGTGGTGACGCCCTGATATATCTTGCTGTCGCCCTCAGGACAGACCAATAATCGACTATCTGTATGGGCGTGTATATCAATAAAACCCGGAGCCACGGCGAGATTGTGCGCATCGATGATTAGATCGGCGGAAGAATTTTCCAAATCAGCGATGGCGGCAATTCGGTCACCTTTTATCCCCAGATCTTTTAGCACAGGAGGTGCACCCGTGCCATCGTATACCCAACCACTTTTTATGATGATGTCAAATCTGTTTGAGAATCTGCAACCCGTCAGCAAGCCTGCTGATAATGCAGCCGTGGTCTTGATAAAACTGCGGCGTGTTGTTTTATTTGCCATGACAATAATCCTGCTTTTCAAGTTGTGATTTTATTCTCATTCAGTACATTTTTTCTAAAAGATGAGACTATTAGATCATTCATGGGTTTGCAATTCATCCTTCGCAGAATCAGTGATATCCGGGTCTTGCCCCTGAGGCTGCTATATTACATTCTTTCTCTAAACCACAGGTAAAGTATCTACCACAGGGCAGAAAATCAAGCAAAATTACACAATATGATCCAATCGTTCAAGAAGGTCAGCTTGTGGTTGGTGTCGCGATGGAAACCGCGAGTGAAGGATTCAATCCGGGGATGCTCATGCATTTTCTGCCAGGTTTGGCTATTGTGGCGAGTGGATGGATTTCAAAATTCTACCCACGCGCAGTGGCAATTCTGGTCTTTATAGCAACCATCGCACTCCTTTTCGGCATTTTTAGCAAAGGATTCACTTGGGGACAAATTGGAACAGCTGTTATCATAGCTATCCCGTTGCTCACTGCAGGGGTGTGTCTGTATGTGCCGGACAATAGCGATTTAAAACCAGCCGATGTGTCATGAGACCCTGCGGCCAGAGTCCGGCCGGGAAAATGAGGCATGAGGAGAAGCCCAATTTCGGATTAATTCTAAATAAATAATAAACAGCTATTAAAAAAGTCTTCGTCTAAGAAGCACAGGAAAAGGAGTCTAACATGATAAATCGCACGCTGAACTTGTGCGCCAGCTTGCTAATGTTGGCGGTACTGACTCATGTCGCCCATTCAACTGACATGAATCACGTCGCGTCTGTCTGCAAGATTGGCATTTACGATTCACGCGTGATAGCCCTGGCTTATTATCGATCAGAGCAACAGATGGAAAGATTGCAGGCCATCCGGACTGAACACATGAAAGCCAAGAGTGAAAATAATCAGGATAAGATAAAAGAACTCGAGAAAGAGGGGCCCTGGATCCGGGTGCGCATGCATCAGCAGGTCTTTTCCACGGCTGGAATTTCACATATTACCGCACAAATTCAGGAGCCATGGAAGCAATTAGCGCAAGATACGGGCGTCATCATCATCGTCTCCAAATGGGAAATGCCATACCAGGCTGCTATTGTCGAGACCATTGATCTCACGCTGCCAATCGCCCAACTGTTTAATCCGTATGAGCAAACCCTGAAAATTATGGAAGCGATGAAAATCCAGGAGCCGGTTCCTTTTGATCAGCTCCCACTGGACCCGAATTTTTAGGTGCGCTTGCAGTTACGACTTTTCGATAAAAGCACCAAGACAGCATAACCGGCGGAAACAATCAGACAAAGCAGGGGAAAGAAGTTTTGATGCCGTGTATAAAATGTGATCTTATTGGAAAGCGTCAGCGAATCCGTAGTCACGGATTCACAAGCTGGTGCAGGAGAATAAATCCTCCCGAAGGCATCAACAAAAAACGTCAAACCGCCATTGGAGCATCGCGCGACGCTGTGCCGGGTTTCGATTGCCCGCAAGCGGGTGATATAGGCGACTTGCTTCTGGAAATAGGTTTGGCCAAACCAACTTTCATAAGATACTTCTACAAAACAATCTGCGCCCATGAGAACCATGCGGTTCCAGATCGATGGCACATTCTGCTCAAAACAGATCGGCGTGCCGATGTTCACCAGGCGATCCCCAGCAGACACTGTAAAAAGACGCATGCTCTCCCCAGCCCTGTGAAACTTGTTTTCATGGGGAAACCGGATTCCTGATTTATGAAAAAATGAAAGATAGGGTATGCTTTCCCACCCCGGCGCCAGGTTGATCTTGTCGTAAAATGGCATCGGCTGCGTTGTATCCGGATCAGGAGAAAATAGGATCACCCGATTCAGCGGTTTCCAGAGTTCGCTGCCGGGGACTGGTTCATAATATTGCATGCCGGCGAGAAGCGGGGCGTGCCAGTCATTCACGGCACTCTGAACGAATCGACGGATAGCGTTGGTATTGCCGGATGGGATGGCGCCTTCATGCCAGACATATAGATCGGTGTGTACACCTGTTTTATGGTGGTAGTAGCTGGTCGAGTCTGTAATTTCTACAATCCGATCCAAATTATTTAAAATTTGCTGGTCTGTCTTTTGATTGGGAGGGAAAAGAGTATGGACCATCGTGATAGTGATGGAATCCGATTTCTCCAGAGCGAGTTGATGATTTCGAAATTGAGCATAGATCAAAGGCAGGCCAATCATCACAAAAACGATGATGACTAATCGCAACTGGAAACGGGGTGAATTGAACCGGTATTGATATTTTTCCAGCGCTGAAAAGATGAACACATTAAAGGAAAATACCCAAAAAGAGACCGAAAGAGAACCAAAAAGATCGATGAATTGGATCAACCAGGTATTGGCCGTCTGAGAGTGAACCGCCATTAAAAATCCCAAATTATGAGGCAGGGTGCTGTAAATCCACTCGCCGAGGACAAAAAGGAAGGGTAGAACCCAGATGGATCGATTGAAGCCCGCCCGTTTTTGGATAAAATAAAATGGAATGAATGGGAGTGGGAAAGCCAGGGACTCATTGATGGCGCCAGCGATAATGAGAAATTTATTGGTCGGGATGTCGAGAAACCAGCCGGAACAGATGGTATGGGTGATGAAGGAGAAAATCCAGACGGTAGCGAAGAAACGGCCGAAGGACTCTTTGTTTTTCAGCGAGATGAAGAGAAACACCAACGCGAACCAGGCGAGGAAAGAGAGATTGATATTCCAGGGCATGGGCCAGGAAATGCCATAGAGAAGGGCGCCAACCAGCCAGAGCGGAAATTTTGTAACTGTATTTATTTTCATATTGTTAAATGTACCTGATCTCTCAATGCGTGCACCTTTGGAACAAGATCATGCAAGGGAGAAAAATTATGCAAGGGTGCAACACAACAGCCCCGTCCGTGAACGGGGCTGTAAAAAAGAGTGCCCAATAGGTTTTCATCTGTGGCTATTTTTGGATGGTAAATTTTTGTGGTTTGCCGTTTTGCGGCCGCAGGAAATAGGTGCCACGCGGCAGATGGGATAAGTTGGCTTGCCGTGCATTCTGCTGCGAAAAAACCCGGCGCCCCAAAATATCAACAACCTCGACATCGGAGGGTGCGCTGAAATTGAGCATGCCACGGCATGGATTGGGGTACAGGCTGAATGCGACCGGACTCGACCATTGATGGGTGGTCACGGAAGTTTCCGGCACTTGCACTTTCTGATAATAGACCATATCGGGTTTCACGATGCCTGTGGTTTCAATGCCCAGGGAATCCAGAGAGAGCATGAGTTGATGTCCGTCCTTGCTGTAGAAATAGATCTCCGTGCCGTTTTCATAATCCAACAGAATATCGGTGCCATCTTCGGACTCCTCATCCACTTCCCACTCCGACCATATCCATTGATAAGCGATTTTGATGACCTCGACGGGTCCGTCATCCGGCGTTTCCAATGTACCGTAAGCCTCGGACATGTAATACCAAATATCCACGCCATAGCAGGTATCATCATACCAGGTTGTGTCTCCAATGGCAGTCCAGGTGGTATCCTCCCCATAACCGGAATAATATACCGTGTTGACATCCAGAGGGAGGGGCATGATTTCTTCCTCTTCATACTCGGAATAATCGATTGTACGCAGTTCTCCTCCTGCATAGACGCGGCCATCGATCTCCTCTCCCAAAGACCAGAGGCCGTCCTCGTCCAGCAGGAAATAGCTGTAAATATCGATCCCCGAATTCGGGGTTTTTATATATAAGCAATGGGTGGCTTCAGGCGCCAATTGGCTATAAGGCGTGGTTTCGGGATCGAGTATTTTCCGCGTGATGGTAGCGAATTTTATATTTGCCGGTATGGTCCAATGCTGCGGTGCGGTGAAATAGGGGTCAAAGGTTCCCATATCCATCTGAATATTTTCCAGAACCGCATAACCTTCAATATAATCCGAATTGTACGCATGGGCCTTGAGCATATCCTGATAGGTAATTTCTGTAGCCAAAGTTCGCTGTGCGTTCTTGACGGATTGAGAGCGGCTGAATTCCTGGCTCAGGCGGGACAAAGTCGAACGATAGCCATTTTCCAGTTGTTGCTGTCTTTGTCTTTTGAGATAAAAAGTTCTGTTCAGTTTGCCGCCACCGTCAGGTACGAACCATTTGCGCCCACTCCATTCATACCATACGCCAGGCGGATCCCAGGAAGGCGTACACGTCGTATCGCAGAAGGGCATATTACGGCCGTTATTATTATTGAACGCCTGGGCTTCTTGGGGATGGGGCTGAAAAAAGGAAAAAAGCAAAGCGGCAAAAAGGAACGGGAAGGAACACGCGATCAGGAGCTGCAAGAATCGGTTCATGAGGGGCCCCGCTGAGGTAATTTATGTTTTGATTGGACGGTCAATTCCAATGATAAACTAGTATAAGAAGAAAATTATAAATATCCAACGAATAATTCGTCATTTTTGGCCAAAGAGATAGACCGAAATCACCGGGAGACCGTGTGCCAATTGATAAAAGTACTTGCCTTGCTTCATCGCGATGGTTATATTACAAACAGGGTAACTACAGTCAACCTTTTTGCCGCCTCCCATTTTCCCCAAAAACCCTGCGGCTGTGACAGCCTCGCAGCTGCTCACATGCAAGGAAAGGCGTCGCCTGAAATATCACACCTGCATGCCATCCCCTCTGTGTCGCCACCACTTCCTCCCGGATGTACAGTGACCGTTTGCCATGTTGCTTTTTTATGATGACAACAAGGTGTGTCCCGACTTGCCGTCACTATGGTTTCAGTGCACCAGGACCTCATTAACTGATTCTCAATAATTTTTAGCGGATATTGGACGGTGGCTCCCGCATTCCCCGGTAACAGCTGATGACTGGAACTGACTCATTTCGGGCGTCAATAATGGCGCCGGGAATTGTTGTGAAAGCAGACAGGAGGCCGACATGAGAACCGTCATGATTATCGCAGGAATGATTTTGTTGCTGTGTTGCACGCTTCCGGCGCAGACTGTGTGGCCCATGTATGGCGCCGACAGGGGACATGCGTTCCATACACAGGACTCCTGCACGGTCACCAATACCAATGATGAAGGTCCCGGGTCGCTCCGCGCCGGTTTGTGCGACCCGGCCACGACCATCCTCTTCGATATTCCCACGGCTGATCCCGGTTACGATCCGGTCAATCGCGTCTGGGTCATCAAAGCGGCCTCGCCGTATCACGTGCCGGCGGGCAAGATCATCGACGGCCGCGTGGCGCGTGAAGGCGGCGGCGTGCGGCCGGGCATTGAAATGGACGGCACGCTTCTGGGAGTTTCGGGCTGCACCGGCATTTATTTGCAGCAAGGTGTGGTGCTGCGCGGACTCATTGTCCACAGCTGCGGTTACGGCATCTGGGTTACCCAATCCGATGTCACCATTTCCGATTGCCATATCGGCACCAATGCGAGTGGAACGGCCGCCAGGCCCAACGGCATCGACGGCGTGCTCTTTATTCACGGCGCGCAAAACGGGACGGTTCACGATAATCTCATCTCCGGAAACGGCAGCAGCGGCATCCGCATCAGCGGCAGCGCGACCGCGTGCATCACGGTCTTTAACAACCGCATCGGCACCAATGCCGACGGCAGCGCCGCCCTCCCCAATACGTCCCACGGCGTCTCGATCCATGCCAACGCCAAAAGCAATTTCATCGAGGGCAACCTGATTTCCGGAAACCTGTTCAGCGGTATTCTCATCTCCGGCGATTCGACATCGAGCAACAACATTCGCGGAAATAAAATTGGCACCAATCGGGACGGTGATGCAGCCCTCGGCAATGGCGATGGCGGCATCATGATCGAAGCTGGCAGCAAGTATAATCTCATTGAAGAAAATCTGGTTTCCGGCAACAGCAATATCGGCATCCACTTGAAGGATGCCGGCACCAACTTTAACCTCATTCGCCACAACCGCGTCGGCACCGATATCACGGCTACAGCAGCCATCCCTAACACCCAATTCGGCGTGGCCCTGTTTAGCGGGCCGTGCAACAACGTCATCGGGCCGGAGAATGTCATTGCTTTCAACAGCAGATACGGTATATTGGTGGATGGCGGCGGCAGTCTGACCAGCACCATCGGCAATACCATCACCGGCAACAGCATCTTCGCCAATGTCACCGACGGCATCAAAAACTACCGCGGCGGCAATGCGGAACTCGCCCCGCCTGTTTTGACACAAGTCTCCGCGACACAAATATCGGGCACGACCGTTCCGGGGCAACTGGTGGAACTTTTTGCCGATGAAAACGGACAGGGAAAAGTATACCTTGACATGGCACTCGCCGATGTATCCGGCCATTTTGCCCTAGACCTGACGGTGCCTCCAGCCTTGCCGCAGATCACCGCGACAACCGCCGATTACATGAGCAATACGTCGGCATTCTCCATACCCATGGGTACTGGAATCAAACCAGGCGCAAGCACGGGTGATTTGCCCCGTTATTATCATCTGAGCCAAAATTATCCCAATCCCTTCAATCCTGTCACCACGCTGAAATATGAGCTGGCGCGCGCCGGCGAAGTCTGGCTGGCCGTTTACGACAGAACTGGCCGGCGGGTGCGAAGCCTCGTCGACGGGCAGCAGCCAGCCGGGGTATATCGCATCTCCTGGAACGGGCGCGATGATAACGGCGTTCCGGTGGCCGCCGGACTTTACATCTGCCAAATGCGCGCCGGGACGTTGCAGCAATGCATCAAACTGGTGCTGGTAAAATGAGTTGGCAGGGAGGCGCGCTCTGCAGAAAGGAGAGGATCAGCGCAGGCCGGTGCAGCGTGCGGCCATTATCAGCTTACGAAACTTGATGAGCGGTATCAAAATTTTGGGTGCGGTGTAACAGACCGGCTTCTTTCTGATGCAGTTCTCCAAATGGTCGACTGCCTTCTGGACACTCATCATAAACGGCTTCACATCACCTTTTGCCATTTTTGCATCGACGAACCCAAACCGCACATTTGTGATATGCACACCGTGAGATTTCAAGGCCAACGCGCTTGATGCTCAGTGTTAGCTCGACTATTCTCTTGTTCTATATCTGTTGAGCCTTCCCATACTCGCTAATAATCTTTTCTCAAAAGATTGAGCATGTATGTTGAAGAATCTTATGTGCGATGTCTCCAGCAGTGTGTATCGTAACTGAGGCACCGCATCACCGTTTCTCTTATGAGACCTGTGGTAAAGATGCCATCAGAGCAAAAAAATACCTGGCTTCGTGCGTCTGGTATAATTTATACCATGCCTCAAGGGTCGCTGGGAGGAAGACCTCAAGCTTGTCCAAGATCGTACAGGTAAAATCAAGCGGCGCAACCCCTGATGCCGTAATCAGATCCCCGTCAATGACAGCCGGTTCGTGGAGATAGAACGACTCTCCTTCATAAGTTGGACAGATCGCTTTGAGATAGTCACGATCGTTACTGGTGTGTTGACGATTGTTTAGAAACCCATGTGCTGCTAAACCGAACGTTGCCCCACAAACCGCTGCAACAGGAATGTGCGCCTGTAAAAACTCGCTGACGCAGTTAAAAACAGGATCATGGAGAGGTTCTAACCAGGTATCGCCCCCAGGTAAGATCAATACACCAGCCTCATGAGTCGTCAATTGGTGAATAGTCAAATTTGGGAGTATTGTCATGCCTCCCATTGTCGTAATCGGCTCCTGTGTTAAACTAACTGTCTTCACGTCATATTTCAACGTTTTATCCTTAAAATACCGTCCTGAATGAAGTTCTGCTATAACATAACCTGGTTCCCAATCTGCCATCGTATCAAACACATAAAGATATGCTATCTTTCTCATTTTTTCTCCTTTTTTCGTAGGTTTAAACAACGTAACACTCTCTTATGGATATACAAGAGCTAACGAGACGGCCCATCGATGCAGGGCAACGTCCGGTTTAGTTTTATGGTTAAATTTTAAGCTTTTCAGTACAGACTTTAATAGTAAATAAGAGCCCTGCATCCAGTGCGGCCGTGGATTGGTACGAAACCCGCTCTGAGGCATTAAAATTGAAAAAACATATTGCTATAAACGACATAATAACGTACATTAAAATATCTAAATAAGGGAGGTTTTATGTACAACATTGACATCCGAAACATTACTTCAGTGACTGATTTTCGCAATAATATTAAAAAGTACCTTGAAGAAATCAGTGTTCATAAAAAGCCCATCATTTTAACTCAACATGGCAAGAGTGCTGCTGTGATTATGGACGCAGAAAAATACCAAGAGATGCAGGATCAAATAGAATTTATGAAAAAAATCACGCTTGGTCTTGAAGATTACCGGGAAGGACGCACTGTCCCGGTTGATTCTGTATTTAAAGAGATCGATCAAATGTTAAGTTGAGCGAGGAACATATGAAGATTGTTTTTTCAAAAGGTGCTCAAAGGGATTTGATCGATACAATTAAATATATTTCAAAGGACAAACCGAAAGCCGCGCTTGATTGGACCAGTGAATTAAAAAAATCAGTTCAAAAGTTGAGTGATTATCCCCATTTGGGCAGAATTGTCCCCGAATTTTCAGATGAGAGTATTCGTGAAATAATCAAAGGACAATATAGAATAGTCCATAAAATAGATGTTGATATGGATACGATCGCTATACTCGCTGTTCATCATTCAAAAAAACTCCTGATATAGATTCCTCCCATCTCCTGGCAGTACCAATCGCAGCGCTGAGCAGTAGCCCCCGCAAGGGGGCGTATCTGCTCGAGTGCCTGGTTCAGCCTGAGTGGAGAGACTGTGTGAAAACAGATTTTTTCCGGATATTGCCGCGGTTTTTGAGGCAACACCGGTATTTTGCATCCATATAAACAATAACATGAGAACCCCTGTCGTTGCATGAAACACGGCGCCAGGAAATATTCTGGCGTATTCACACAAGCTCAACGCGAGGGCTGAACAAATGATTATACATCTTCCGAATTTTCTGAAATATAGACAAAAAACTGACCTGGCGCTTGAAAATAGCGGCATTTTTGAATTAGTCTGTAAATGCAATGAATATACAAATGAGGATATCATGTATCAGGTATGGATGACACCTTTAGATGCGGCCAGCCGTACCACTGCAAGTCGATGAGACTCGTCGACCTGAGGTTTTGCCAACCCGTAATATTAGCTCTTTATTCCTCACTGGCAAACGAAAAATGCATCTGCACAATCACCCACTTGCCACTGCGCTTCTCCAGCACGCCGGTCCAGCGCGTGTTCTCCCAATTGGTGGGCTGGCCTTCCCACTCGTTGATGTCATCCAGCTTGCAGCAATACCAGGCGACATCGCCGCTTTTGGAGAGATTAATCATCAAATCGCTGATCTCATAGCGGACTGCCTTGAAACGGGGATCCATCCAGAATTTTTCGCCCTTTTTAAAATTATCAAACCCCTTGACCACCCGCTTGCCTGGCTGGACTTCACAGAAATTGCTGTCATTGGCAATGACGCTGTAGAGTAATTGTATGTCCTTGTTCTTGGCCCAGCCGATGCTGTTATGAATGGCCTTTTCGACCAATTGCAAGTCGGTTTGCCGGTGTGTGGGATCCGCCACATTTTTGCAGGAAATGATCACCATTATGCTTGCCAGGAGTATGCCTGCCAGGAGGATAATTTTTCTCATCATGCTGTTTCCCTGTTTCTTTTTGGATTGACTCGCAGTCCTGCCTCGCAGGTCTGGAAGTAACATCCTTCGTTCATCCGGGAAGATCTTCCATCCCTGGCGCAGGCATCCATTTCATATTCATATACGGGCTGCTGGAAGGATTTGTTACCCGTCTAACAATGCGAGTCGGGAGCAGCACTCACCAGTTCTTGAAACTCATCGGATTCTCCGAATTGCAGCGATGGGCCAGATCAAGATCCTGGCTCAGGCCCATCGAAGAAGTCAAGCCAATGCCGCCGAGGCAGGCGTGGTACATCCACATCGATGCCACAGGCACCTTGGAGGTGGCCGCCATGGTTTTAATGGATGCCCAGTGAGTGGCATCACCCGCGATGGCGCTGGCCGCTTCGCACAGCGAACTCATCCACTCGGCGCCGGTGTCGCTCGGGTTGTGGTCGTTGAGGCCACAGGCTGTGTCCCAATCCGGCCAGGCGCTCTCGTCCGCCTGCGATGCGGTATGGGCGGTGTAGACATTGGCCAGTGTGGTGATCTCGTCCATGAAACTGCCGCTGTGGCAGGAGCAGAGGATGAAATTGAAACGCGTGCTGGGATAGGCGGCCATCTTGGCCTGGAACTGGCTTGCGTACATGGCGACGCCGCCGAGGCGCACATAATTGGAGTTGCCGTGGGCGGTTATCAGGATGGTGATTGGATTTCTACCCGCCGCGACCTGGTTATCTATTTCCGTGAGCACATTGTCCGCCTGACTTTCCATCAGTCCTTCCACCTCTACATCGCCGGTACAGTTGTTCTTGTACTCTAAAAAGAGAGTCAGTAAATTCAGATAGGTATCGACCACGCAGTCATAAAGATTTTCTTCCGGCATCAAGCCTTCGACGACGATGAACCCTTCGTTATTTCTGATAACAAGTTGTCCGGGAAAGCGGTACAGGTAGCGTTTGCCGATGGGCTTTGCGAAAACCGCGGTGCCTGCGACGACATGCCTGGGCTCCGGCACCTGTTTCTGGAATTCTGGCACGATGGCGCCGTTCACCAGCGGCCACCACTGGGCGGCGACTACTTTCGACTTGCCGCTTTGGCCGACGATGATGTACTTGAGATCATGGGCGAACATGGCGCCCGGTTCGAGATCCAGATAAAAGAGATACGAATCTTCATCCAGCACGATGGCGACGGCGCTTTCGTCGTCTCCTTTGCGCAGATCCTGCTTCGGAATTGCTTCCTCGATGACGACGCCCTTTTGGATCACAGAATCCATGCGCAGACAGAAATAGTTGGCATTTTTGGATACCTGCTCCGGCAAAATCTCCTTGGTGAGTTTGTTGATCGCTTCCTGCATGTCGAGGTTGACGGGCTTGGTGGAGTCCTCCTTGTTGCAGGACAACAAAAGCAGCATCAACAGGATGCCAGACCAGACGAGTGCTTGTTTCGTGAACATGCTGAACCTCCTGGTTAGAAACCAACAAAAGATATGGATTTGTGCCTGGGAGTTTTGCGCTGGAACAGATGGAGAGTTCTGGTGTATTGGACGGTTAGTCCCCTCAAGGGATAATAACGAACCAGGTGGTCAAAAGCAAGGACAAACCTCGATAACAACTGGTTTTTAAGGGATTGTGTGAGGTGCATCAACAGACCGGCGGATCAGCTGCGGGCTGGAGCGCGCGCACGCTCGAGCGCAGCGAGGGCTGAATCGCGGCGCTGAGCATCGAGTGCCTGAGCTTCGGCTTCGCTCAGGCTGAACCAGGCACGCGAGCAAACACGCCCCCTCCGGAGCTACTGCTCAGCGCTGCGAATAGACGGTTCGCAGCGCTGGCGAGAAAGCGGATGATATTCTGCTGGCCCGAAACGTTCGCGGCATCAATAATTCTCGGCTGCCTTGAAAATTACTGTATTATTCACCGCAGCAGGATAGATACTTTTTTCGATTTCCTGTCTGTTTTTCTTGATTTGTATGGAAAAATCTGCTATACTCTTGTGGACTTTTGATGAACGCTTTCATATAAAGGACTGCCTATGCCCCAGTATACCTTGAATGTAAACCGCAAAGATCATGTCGTCGATGTCGCCGCGGACACCCCGCTGCTGTGGGTTTTGCGGGAAACCCTCGGCCTGACCGGCACCAAATACGGCTGCGGCCAGGGTCTGTGCGGATCCTGCACCGTCCTCATGGACGGTGAAGCGGTGCGTTCCTGCTCCCTCGCGGTGGCGGACGCCGCCGGCAAATCCATCATCACCATCGAAGGCATTGCGGAGGAAAAGGATCATCCGGTGGTCAAGGCATGGCTCGAAGAGGAGGTCTCCCAGTGCGGCTATTGTCAGCCGGGGCAAATTCTCTCCGCCATCGCACTGCTCAAGCAAAAGGCAAATCCTACTGATGCAGAGATCGACGAAGCCATGTCCGGCGTCTTGTGCCGTTGCGGCACCTATCCGCGCATCCGCAAGGCAATCCATCGCGCGGCCCAACTGAAAGGAGGCGGCCAATGAGCGACCGCTTACGCATCAATCGCCGTGAATTCCTGCAGGTATTGGGCGCGGGGAGCGCGGGCCTGACCCTGGGGGTTTTCCGCCTTGCTCCGGCGCTGGCTCAGGATGGCAGCCAGGTCTTCAAACCCAACGAATTCCTCTCCATTGATAGCGACGGCACCGTGACCCTCTGGGTGGCGCGCTCCGAGATGGGGCAGGGTGCCCGCACTACCGTGCCGATGATGGTGGCCGAACAGTTGGAAGCGGATTGGGAGAAAATCCGCATCATGCCGGCGGTGGCTCATCCGAGCAAATATGGCAGCATGTCCACCGGCGGCAGCACCACCGTTCGCCGCGGCTGGGAACCGCTGTGCAAAGCAGGGGCAGCGGCGCGCGAGATGCTCATCTCCGCGGCGGCGCAAATCTGGGCCGTCGATCGTGCCGGCTGCAAAGCCGAGAACGGCATGGTCATCCATGTCCCAAGCGGCCGCAAGCTGGGCTATGGAGAACTGGCGGCCACAGCGGCAAATCTGCCTGTGCCCGCAGAGGTCAAACTCAAGGATCCCAAAGACTATAAAATTGTCGGCAAACAGAAAATGCGGCTGGATACGCCGGAAAAATTGACCGGCAAGGCTGTGTTCGGATTTGATTTCATGCTGCCGGGACTGGCTATTGCTGTGATCGCGCGGCCGCCGGTCCTGGGCGGTAAAGTCAAACGCTGGGACGATCAGGCGGCCGGAGCAATCCAAGGGGTCAAACAGGTGATAGAAGTCTCTCACGGTCTCGCCGTGGTGGCAGACAGCACCTGGGCCGCTTTGCAAGGCCGCGAAAAACTGGTGGTTGAATGGGATGAGGGGGAAAATGCGAAACTCGACAGCGCGGCTATCCGGCAATATTTTATCGAAAAAAGTAAAGAGCCGGGCAAGTCAGCGCGCAGCGAGGGCGATGTGGCGGCCGCCCTGCAAACCGCTGTCAAACGCATCGAAGCCCAATACGAAGTGCCTTTCATTTCGCACTCACCCATGGAGCCGATGAACTGCGTGGCCGATGTTCGCAGCGATCGCGTCGAGATCTGGGCGCCGACGCAGAATCCGCAGTCGGTGCAGAGCATGGCTTCCGAGCTCACAGGCGTGGCCATGGAACAGGTTTTTGTAAACACAACCTTGATGGGCGGCGGATTTGGCCGTCGCTTGATGGCGGATTACGCCGAGGAGGCGGTCGAGCTTTCCAAACTGTTGCAGGCGCCGGTCAAGGTCGTGTGGACCCGTGAAGACGATCTGCAGCACGGCTACTTCCGCCCCGGAAGTTTTCACGTGCTCGAGGGCGCTGTGGACGCACAAAATCAGCCCGTGGTTTGGAAGCACCGTATCGCTGCGCCGTCCATTTCCGGGCAACTATATCCGCAGCAGCCGCCGCGCGGCAATCCCGATCTGGTGGATGGCGCCGCCCAGCTGCCATACCGGATCAGCAATCTGCTCGTCGATTATGTCATGGCCAATACCGCGCTCCCCATCACCTGGCTGCGTTCGGTGTACAATTCCGCCAATGCCTTTGTCAACGAATCGTTCCTGGATGAACTGGCGCACGCGGCCGGACAGGATCCTCTGGCATTCCGGCTGTCACTGCTGCCGCCCGACCACCGCCTGCGCGGTGTGCTGCAGTTGGCGGCGGAGAAAGCGGGCTGGAGCGAAAAGCTGCCCAGGGGCAAGGGACGCGGCATCGCCTGCCACGCCTGTTTTGGCAGCTATGCCGCGCACGTGGCCGAGGTGACGGTGACGCGTGATGGCCGGCTGACACTGGATCGCTTCCTCTGCGCCATTGATTGCGGCCAGGCGGTGCATCCGGAGGGCATCCGTCAGCAGATGGAGGGCGGGGTGATCTTTAGCCTCTCCGTTGCCATGCGCGAAGCGATCACGGTCCAAAACGGCGGCGTCGTGCAGCAGAATTTTGATACCTACGAGCCTCTGCGCATCCATGAGATACCGGCGCGCATCGAGGTTTATATCGCCGAAAACAATCTGCCGCCGGGCGGCGTCGGTGAGCCGGGCGTGCCGCCGGTTGCGCCGGCGCTGTGCAATGCCATCTTTGCGGCGTGCGGCGTCCGCGTGCGCAGATTGCCGGTTTCTGAAAATGATCTCCGTTGGAGCTGAGCAATCCAATCGGGTGAAAAAGACACGGCAGGAACAAAGTCAAAGGAAGTGATTTTTCTATTCACTGCCGTACGTGGCAGCGACTGTGTTAAAAAATTTAGTCACCGGATCTTGCCGTATTTGTGCGAAAAAAACGGGTGTGTCGCTTTTGTAAAAAATCATGGATGAATTCCCGGGGTTGTGTGTTGTGTACCCCTGGAGTTTATGCGGCATTTGCACATAAAATGTATTGCGCGCAGTTGAAAGTTATAGGCCTTATCAGGCAGTGATTAAAATAGTACGCTGCGCGGACGCTGTTCGTACCATCTTCCCGTTGCGGACTCGCACAACGGCGATATATGACAGCCTGGCAGGGGCCACTGCGCTAACTATATATGGTATTTTGCATTGACCAACAAATTTAATCTGATTTCCTCTCTCATACCACGGCTGCAGCGACTGCCGGAGAATGTGCGCCTTAGCGTGCAAACCGTATTGGTCAGCCTTGCTGCGGGTCTATCCGCAGTGGCGTTCATGTTTTTCACCCATCTGCTGTTCTCCAGAAGCTATCTCTTTTTTGCGACACTTTCCAGGTCCAAATTTATTATTTACAGTTTACTAATGATGGTCATTTCGTCGCTTCTGGTCGGATTGCTGCTGAAATTATTTGCCTCTGAAGCGGCCGGCAGCGGCGTACCGCAAGTCAAGTCGGCGTTCTGGAAAGAATTGGGCTGGATGCCGCTGCGGAGCGTGTTGATCAAATTTTTGGGCGGGATTCTCAGCATAGGAGGGGGGCACAGTGTCGGCCGCGAAGGCCCCTCCATCTTCATAGGCGCCGGCGTCGCCTCCAACCTCTGCGGCGCCCTGGGCACGCCGCGGCGTGAACGGCGCGGCGCGGCCATCGTCGGCGCCGCTGCGGGCCTGGCAGCCGCCTTCAACACACCGCTGGCAGCCATCACTTTTGCCATCGAAGAAGTGACCGGCGATATGAACAGCCGTTTCCTCGGCCGGGTGGTCCTGGGCGCAGTCCTCGGCGCATTTGTAGTCTATGGCACGCTCGGCCGTCAGCCCGCATTCAGTTTACCCGCCGTTGAAAATGTCAGCTGGCTGCATTATGCCATTGTTCCGGTTGCCGCGCTGGTCGCTTCTTTCGCCGGTCATCTGTTCAAGACCACAACACTGCGGCTGCGGGGCCGCTTCATACATCAGCGGCGCATGCCCGTTTGGCTGATGCCGCTTTGCGGCGGCTTGCTCACCTGGAGCATCGGCGTCATGGCGTTTATGGCGACCGGAAAACTCGGCGTCTTTGGCCTCGGTTACCAGGACCTTTCCAGTGCGCTCAACAATCTCTTTGATTGGCGTATTGCGGGTATACTGGTGCTGGCCAAACTCATTGCTACCATTGTGAGTTACAGTTTTGGCGCAGTGGGCGGCATATTTGCCCCCTCTCTTTTTTTAGGAGGGATGAGCGGTTATTTTGTCGCCGGACTCTTCAGTCTGTGGATACCATTGACACCATCCGATTGCATCGTTCTTTCCGCTGTGGGGATGAGCGCTTGCCTGGGCACCATTGTCCATGCCCCACTGACCTGCACGCTTATTGTTTTCGAAATGACACATCAATTTACGCTCGTGCCAGGTCTGTTGCTCGGTGCTCTTATCAGTCAGAGAATGGCCCGCTTTTCTGGTCCGCTGAATTTTTATGATGCTATCCTGGTTCAGGATGGCCACGAGCTTCATAAAATTCGCCCGCCAGTGGATCTGCAGAGCTGGCAAAGCCTGCCTGTATCGGCGATCGCCAATCCTCAACCTGTTGTCCTGACCGATACGACTCCGGAATCCCTGAGAAGAGTCGTGAACAATTATAGTTATGGCTATTTCCCGTATGTCATTGACGGCGAACTCAAAGGGATTGTCGGCCGTGTGGAGATCCTGAAGGCGCTCACAGCGGATAGAGAGCCCGAAATGATGGAGGCGGTCTGCTGCTATCCGGACCAGACCGTACGCGAAGTGGGCAACCAGTTTATCGCTTCACCCGCCAATATTCTTGTCGTCCTCGCACGCGACACGAGGCGCATCGTCGGCATCATCACCCTCCATGACGTCCTCCGCGCGCAGGCTGCCATCCAAAGCTGATCGCCTGCGCCTGCCCGGTTTATCATTCAAGGCACATAATTTGCATTAAACATGCCGGTGTTTGCGCCCTGGTGCATAATGGTTATTATGCGCACGACAAACGTGCTGATTATATTAAAATTGGGGCAGTCAATACGTTAGTGGTTTGCATCCGATTGCCATGCAACAATATGGTTATTTCACGGGAATCGGGTCATTTGACCAGGTGGCACTGGATCCCCGGTCTGAGCGTGATGGCCATATGCAAATCGAGGGCTGCTGGTGAATAGTAGAGAGGTTTTGGTTGAATTGGCTGCGCGGTTGGACAGACCGCAGGCCGAGTTGCAAAAGGGATGGCGCGAAGCGATGCTCATTTTGCGCCGGGGTTTTGATAAAGGCCGCGGATTCACCCTCACCCGATTCGGCCCCTGGCGTGTAAGGGAATGTAAAACGCCGTGCTTTTCATCCCCCGCAAAAACGTTACCTGCTGTTACCGCCGAAAATGCGTTTGACTTTCCGGCCGGGCAAACAGCTGCGCGAAACCCTCAATGGCAGGAGGTAGCATGCAAGACAATATGACCGCCATGGAAGTGGTGAATGCCCTGACCGTTGCAACAGCCTGGAGCAAGACCTTCAGCCGCCAATTTCTGAGCGAGTTGATCGATGTCATCGTCGCCGGACTCGAGCGGGATGGCGAAGTGCGGGTGCGCGGGCTGGGCTTGTTTCGCTCAAAGAGGGTGGAGGAACGCATTGGCAGAAATCCGCGCACCGGAGAAGCCCTGGTCATCCCGGCGCACTATAATGTGCAATTTACGCCGGAAAAATCGCTGCGCGAACTGGTGAATCGCCGCAATGCTCATCTCAAACCATCTTGGATCAAAGAAAAGAGCACGCCGGAGCCACAAAAGCATATCCCACCCCCCGTAGCCGCTGTGGTTACTAAATCATACAGGCGCAAATCCCTCTCCGGCTTATGGCTCGTGCTTTTACTCGGTGCCATTCCCATTTTGTGGTGTCTGCTGCATGCGGCTGGATGGCTGGGGGGTGCAAATGAAAAAAACACCGCTGCGGAATCATCTGCAATGCGTGAGACAACCAGCGAAGCAATATAATGATGAGCTGCCACTGATAACAAGCATGAGGATGCGCTCAGCGGATGAGACTCATCTTTCCCTTTGCCACCTGGTTTCCGTGCCTGAGTTGACAGAAATAGACGCCACTGGGGAGACACTTTCCCTCGTTATCCGTACCCTCCCAACGCAGTAAATAATTTCCTTGTGCCAGTGTCCCCCGGTAAAGCGCAGCCACTTCCCGGCCGGCGCTGTCATAGATGACCAGTTCGGTTATTGCCTCTTTCGCGTCCGACGCCAGCACAAACCGGATCAGGGTGCTGCTGTTGAAGGGGTTGGGATGGCTTGCCACCAGCAAGGGGGTTTCCGGCGGTTTTACATCTGCTCGCCCTGCCCTCATGCCTGTCATCAGACTTGGTCCGCCGGCCTGTGCATATCCCCGGATATCTGCCAAATAGTTGCGGGTCCATTCAGGCCGGACTGATGGCGGAAACTGGTACAGGTCAGCCCATTCCTCATCCGTCAAGCGTTCGAATCCCGTGCTGAGATATTCATAATAGCTGTACATCGGCCCCGCAAAGGCGACGTTCTGGCCATCAACCGGCAGCACGATCACGCCGAGGTTGATGGGGCCGGTGCCCGCATGCTGTACCCATCCAACCAGATTGCCGAACTCGTCCGTCGGCGCAGTATGCACATCCGCCACCAGAAAATCTTTTTTCCACAGGTTATCCGCCAGCCCCATATCGCCATCAAACGTAGTCAGGTAAAGGGAAGGATACCAGCCGTCGTATCCGCGTGGATCGCACATGCCGGCTGAGATGAGGGCGCCGCGCAAATACCGGGCGTCCGCCTCTGTGACCGTATTGTTCTCACGGATCCTGGTGGCGATCTGCGCCAGATTGTCGTATACCCCGGCCGCGCTATGGTAGAATTGCAGTGTGCGGGAATCCAGATTCCATTCGCTGAATTTCTGATAGGCGCATGTGGCCATGGCGCTCAAGGCCGCATAGCACTCGGGCGCCGGTTCCAGATAGGCATAGGGATAGGAGCAGACAATCATGGAGGAATAAGACTGTTTGGCGTAGAGCAGATTGTCGTGGCGCAGCTCGGTCCAGGAACCCAGTTGCGTATTCATGGTCCGCTGCCACCAGGCGGCCGTCTGCAGGGTGAACGGCAGACCGCTGCGGTCTTCCGGTGGATTCAGTCCGCGAATCGCCTGGAGCCAATAATTGAACAGGGATTCCCTCCAGAAGGCATCCTCATAACCGTCGACGAGATAGCGCACCGCGGCGAGGTTGGGCGCATAATGATACTGCTCCAGCTCGGACTGCAGCAGCTGAGCGGCGGCGTCGTTGCCGAGGGCGAAAAGCACATCCAGGGGGTCGGGGAGCATACGCGGGACGCGAACTCCTTCATACTCTATCTTGTCGAATACGACCTGACCGGTGACATAGGAATCCACGATGAAGCGCTGTCCGAGCAGAAGAAACGAGGAAGCGGCCACGGCGCTGTCGGGGTTAAGGGGATGCGACCACAGCAGCTGCGAATTGATGCGCTGGCTGGCGAACGGACGCTGCGCCAGGGTGTCCTGAAAAGCCACGACTTTGAGGCTGTCGAGCAGGTCGCCGGCCGCAGCGGTCCCGGTCATGTTGATGAGTTCGTCCAGATTGGCGAGGGTGACATTGTCGCACGCCCCGACGAGAAAGGCGATGACCTCATCCATCTTATCATAGTCGGCGCGCGCATGGGCCAGATCGATCCATTCGCGCAGCAACAGCGCATCGATGATCTGGCGCTGCACGTCTGCAAAAGGCGTCGTATCCGCCAACTGTTTGGG
>CAUJEL010000151.1 GCA_963169875.1 Candidatus Zhuqueibacterota bacterium | reverse complement strand
CACGTGTCCGCGGCATCGTGCCGCAGACGCTCAAAGATGCTTGCAGCGCACGTGTCCGCGGCATCGTGCCGCAGACGCTCAAAGATGCTTGCAGCATGAACTTTTTTTCTCAAGGAATGCCACACCCTCAGGACAACCATTTCTGCCGTACTTTATGCAGCATACTGGTGACCTCCGGAATTCCCGCCAGCCAACACAACAGCAAATACCCGCTGCCGTACAGCCCCAAAACCAGGACAGCCATGATGATGGGATGCAATCCCGGCAGTTCAACCTTGACCATAATACCCAATCCAGCCGCCAGCAGCGCCGCTGTACCGATGCGCAGGGCATAACCCAATCCCAATCCGGTGCGTCCGATGCGCCGGTTCAGGGCGCGGCGCAGAAGCAGCAATTCGGCCCAGGCGGCGATGCCGGCTGATACGGTCAACCCGACCACACCCCAGCGCAGCGATACGCCCAACCATGGCGGCAGCTGCTGCGAGCAAAGATACCCCAGCACGGCGGTGAGCGAGACATGCACCAGCGCAAAGCGCAGCGGCGTGCGCGTGTCGCGCAGGGCATAAAAAGTGGAAGCGTACAGCCTGCCCAGGGTCTGCGCCAGCAATCCGACGGTTGCGCCCGCCAGCACCGCCCAGACGTAGAGTACTTCCTGGCGCCCGAACACCCCGGTCTGATAAATGGCTGCGATGATGACGTCGCCCAGCAGCAAAAATCCCACCGCTGATGGAATGATGAAAAATGAGATACGCTGCAAGCCGCGGTTCAAACGATCGCGGAGATAGGCGGCGACTTCGGCGGATGAGCCCACCGCGCTGGACATGGCGGGCAGCTCAGCAGCGGATACCGACATGCCAAACAGACTCACCGGCAGCAGATAGAGGGTCTGCGCATAACTGAGCGCGGCAAAAGCGCCCGTGGGCAGCAGACTGGCCAGCAGCTCGTCGATATAGCCGCTGATCTGGATCACGCCGCGGCTGAAAAAAACCGGCACAAAATTTTTGATCACCGTGCGCACACCGCTCAGAGACAGATCCCATGCGAAACGTAAATGCCGCGCCAGCCTGAATGCCATGGGCCATTGCAACAGCAGTTGCAGCGCGCTGCCCGCCACCGACGCCCAGGCGAGCCGCCCCGCCAGATCATATTGCCCGCGTCCCGGGCCCCACATCAACATGGCCGCGATCATCACCGCATTCCAAACCACCGGCGCCACATAGGATAGAAAAAAACGGCGATGGCTGTTGAGAATGCCGAGACACCACGCCGAGAGTACAAGAATCCCGGCGCCCGGAAAAAGAATGCGCACCAACTGAACGGTCAGTTCGCGTTTTGCGCCCGTAAAACCCGGCGCAATCGCAGCGATCAGATACGGGGTCAGAAGCACCCCGAGGAGCACAAAGACAGAAACAACCGCACTGAGAATGGCGAACACGGCGCCGGCGACCCGCCCCGACTCCTCCTCCTTGCCCTCGGCGATCAACTTGGCATAAACCGGAATAAAGGAGGCTGACAGGGTGCCTTCGCCGAACAGATTCTGCAAAAAATTGGGGATGCGGAAGGCGGCCTTGAAGGCATCGGCCGCATCGGAATTGCCAAAGTAATGGGCGAAAACGCGATCCCGTATCAGTCCGGCGATGCGGCTGAGAAAAACGCCGCTGGCCACCAATAGGGCGCCGCGAGCAGTTGAAGGAGATTTAGCCACGTGCGACATCCTGGAGTATCTGATGAAAAATTTCGTTTATCCGTTCAAAGATCATGAAATGTCCGCCACCCTCCATCCAATGAAGCCGGCTCCCCGGCAGACGGGCGTGCAAGGCTGGCGCGGTCTGCGGCGCCACCAGCCAGTCCTCCGTGCCATGATACAAATGCAGCGGCATGGCCATGGCACCGAGATCAAATTCCCAATCCATTTTTTGCACCGCCAATTCATACACCAGGGCTGCGGCGCCTTGCCGCAAGCTCTCCTGAACATCCTGCCGCAGCATCGCGGCAATGGCGGGCTGCTGCAGCAGGTACATATCCGCCGGGCTCAAACGAATGTGCAGTGCATCGACCATCTCGGCCGGAGAATCGGGCATTTGCCGCAAACGCCGTTGCAGTAACCTCTGCGTCAGGTGCGGATGATGTGACGCCAAAGTGAACAGCACGCGAAGCGGAAACGGAAGACAATTTGCAAAGAGCCGATCGGAGACCGGCCCCAAGGCACTCACCAGCGTGACCTGGCACACCAATTCGGGCAGCAGCCGGGCGCAGGCCAGGGCATAGGGTCCGCCACCGGATACGCCGATCACGCCCGCCCGCTCGAGGCGCAGACCTTGACAAAAGTGCAGTACATCCTCCGCCCAGGCGCGAATGGGCCGCCGATCGCAGGGCGTGGAGAGCCCCACCCCCGGGCGATCCAGGATCATCAACCGGACCGGATATTGCGCAAAAATGCCATCATCAGGGAGGTGCTGCAACCTGGAACCCGGGATGCCGTGAAATCCCAAAACCGGGAAACCTGTCTCCGGGCCATAAACCGCAAATCCCAAATGCCGGCCATCGGGCAGTACAAAAGTTTGATTCCTGCTGCTCATCTTGAACCGGTGCCGGGAAAAGAGAAGTGATCCGCAAATGACCAACGAACTTGCTCCAGTTCAAAGGGAATCTTCAAGTACTTGCCGCTCAGCCAGATCGGCACCTGATCGGTCAACAGATCACTGCCGAGCCAGCCATCCTGGCCGCCGAGGAGAACAAAATAATTTTCATCCGGCTGCGCCAGATCCGCGATGAATCGCGCATTGGCGCCATAGAAGGAATAGTGCTGTTCATCCGAAATGCGATGGGCGGTTTTCATCAGCGTCAGGTAGCTGCCGCCGGCGGGAAAATCGCCGAAGCGGTATTTGCCGCCGATGAGCGGAATGTTGCCAAACGGATGCGCCAGGCGCAGGCGATGCATCTCGCCCCAATTTTTATATTTTTGCACAGCCGGGAGCGCCTCCATCAAGGCTTGATCCAGACAGCGACGGACGCGCGCATCGTCCATCCGGCTCAGGTCTTCGAGCACCAGCGCATTGGCCTGCTCCGCACCGAGGATGAGTCCGGCGGCTTCCTCATCGTATCGTTCGCTGTAATAGTTCATAATGAATTGATGCAAAATGGATTGAAAGGCGACCGGGGCAACCGAATCCGTCTGATAATCTCCATCCCAACCGCTTAGCCGGGCGACTATCTTCTGAATGGCCGTATCCTGGAGCGCATCCACCTGCCAGGTTTGGGCGCAGGAGGCCATTTTAAGAGACAATTCCCGCGCCGAGATCGAATGCACATCCCGGTGCAGCTGCTGCAAATCCGCGATGGTCCAGTTCTTCTTCGCAGTCAGGACATTTTTGAGCCGATCGATGCGGTCGTTCCCGGAAAAAAAGTATCCCACCGGCGGTTGCGTCTGCGCGGGAAGATTGTTGGCCGAGGCGATGAAACCCTCATCCGGATTATAGCTAACCGGCAAGGCCGTTGACGGGATAAAGCCCTGCCACTGCGCCGTCGCATCGCTGCCCGAATGGATGATCGCCGGAGAATAATTCTGTTTCCGTCCCGGCACGCGCACCGCCAGGACCATGCCGATGTCGCCCGTGCGATCGGCATAAAGAAAATTCTGGCCGGAGACGCCGTACGAGGCAAAAGCGTCGCGAAACTCCGGCCACGATTCGGCGCGATTGATGCGCAGAAATGCGCTGAATTCATCCGACGGTTGATGTCCGAGCCATTTCAGGGCGAGTGTTTGTCCCTCGCGGGCGCCCAGGGCCGAAATGTCCGAAATGACCGGCCCCCACGCTGAAGTGCGCACCGGGACGTGCTTGTCCCGCCACCAGCGCACGCGGATTTTTTCCTCACGAACGGTAATGCTGGATTGTTCCGCTGCATCGAGCTCATAGATGTCGCTGCTCTGGCTGCGCATGTTGGTGCCGGCCCAGGCGATGGATTCATTGCGGCCGATGAGCACCATGGGGACGCCCGGAAACATCAACCCCAACACATGATAGGAGGGGCATTTATATCCCGCAATGATCCAGAGGTTGGGAAGTTGCAGGCCCAGATGGGGATCGCTGGCGATGAGCGCCGAGCCCGTTGATGATTTATTGGCGGCAATCACCAGCGCGTTGCTGCCCGATTTGATGCTGTTGGAGAGGATCTGCGTCAGCGGCGTAAAGCTGGCGGAAGAGTGCATGCCCAGGGCGGCGAAACGGCCATACAGCTCCCTGAAATAGGGTTTGTCCTGGTACTTGATCCACTGCAAGCCGTTGAACCAGGTCACGTCGGCACCCATGAGGCGGCCGATGACGAGTAAATCGCGGAGGCGCCAGGGTTCGGGTTCGATGCCGAGAAAATCGAACTCGGGCGGCAGTTTGTCACACGCCGACTGATAGTGGTTGATGCCGGTCACGAAAGCGTCGAGCCAGGCGCGCGTGCTCGGCGGCAAGGCGGCTTCGATGCTGTCGGCGGCCAATCCCAGATTGAGCGTACGCAACCCGCGATCGATATCCACAGCCAGAGGCCCGGCCAGTTCCGCAAGCCTGCCCTGTGTGGCGCGGCGCAGCAGGGTCATTTGCCCCAGGCGCAGGTGACTGTGCACCATGCCGAGCAGAAAAGCGCAATCCGTATCGTTCTGCGCCTCGATGAAGGGGATGAGATGCTCGTCCCAATGCACGGCAGCGGGGGCACGCAAAGGCAAATTGTCGGCGGGAAACGCGCGCAGCCGTTCCCGCAGATGCGTCTGTTTGGGCCTGGCACTCAAAAAATGGATGGAAAAGGCGGTTGATATCAGAACCACCAGGACGCTGCCGATTATAATTTTGCCGGTCGTTGAACGCAAAGGTTATCTCCCCGAACGATTCTGCATTAATATATGTATCTGTCGCGACAATTCTTTCAGTTTGGGCAAGGCCTGGTCTTCCTCGATGGGCAAAAAACAGGCGATGATATAACGTACCTGACCATCATCGACCAGGCCGGCGTCATGGGTCCAGCAGGAGAACCAGCCGGTCTTGTGATACATCATGGCCTGGGGGGGCAGGCCGCCGGCCAGTTTCGACTTGTCGAGCTGGCGGCCCAACAGGCACTTCATCTGCATGCTCACCCAGGGATTCACCAATTGGCTGGTTTCGATGCGATAGAGAAAATCAGCCGCGTGCAGGGCGCAGGTTTCTGTGCCGCGGATGGTCTCATACCCGGGATCTTCAAATTTGCGTTTGAGGAATTTTCGCGTCACTTCGCTGCCGTGCCAGCCGTAATGGTGCATCAGATTATTGATCGTTTCGCGGCCGGCCAGGTCGATGAGACAGTTGGCCGCCGAATTGTCGCTGCGGGTGATCATCAGATCAAGCAGATAATTGACCGTCACGGTATCGCCATGCTGCAGCAGCGGACGCGGATCCCATTTTATCTCGCGCGAACGGTCGACCACATTGGGTTCTGTGGCGATCAGCACTGTGGTGAGCGAACAGGCGCCGGCTGATATTTTTTCCAGTACAGCGGCGGCGACATACATTTTGTAAACCGATGCGGGATAGATGAAATTGTCGAAATGAACGCCAGCCAGACGCGGTTTTTTCCCGGTCAGATCGATGACCGCCAGGGAGATGCGCTCCATGCCGTCCTCGCCCGCAGCGAATTCGCCGGCAAGACCCAATTCAGCGACCATCTTTTCCAGGTTTTTGCTCAGCTTTTCATCAATCTTGTAGTAACCGGGGACTTGCACCTGCTGACTCAGGCCCATCTGGCTGGCGAGCAGAACCAGCAACACCATTTTTTTCATTTTTTCGCTCCTGTCCGGAAAACCATAGCCAGGGGGACCGTGGCCCGCCGTATCAATTGTTTTTTTCAGTCGTTTAGCCCGCGTCGAAAAACTCAATCCAGGGCGTTCGTGGCCCGCCAGATCGACCATACACTTTTACATCCTTATATCCTGCGCGTCGAAACAATCAATCCAGGGGGACCGTGGCCCGCCAGATCACGCTTTGTTTGTCCGCAGCCAATGAATAGCCGCTGCCGGCCGGCACGAAGAGGACCTCGCCGCGCTGCAGGGATTCGCCGGCGAGACGCACTGCGCCTTCGAGCACCAGCAGGCAGTCGGGGCCATGTTCTTTTGACTGAGTATGGCTGCCGCCGCGTTCGAGCCGGATGCAGGACAGTGCGAAATCCGCCACCGGGGCCGGGTATTTGATTTCGCTGCCGGAGACAGGAACACCTTCCAGGATGGCAGCAGGTCCGCTGCTGAAATCGAGCGTCTTGAGCAGCTCGACTGCATCGACATGCTTGGGGGTGAGGCCGCCGCGCAGCACGTTGTCGGAATTGGCCATCAGCTCGATATTGCTGCCTTCGAGGTAGGCATGCGGTACGCCAGCGGCCTGGAAGGTGGCCTGACCCGGTTGCAGCCGCAGCAGATTCATGAGATAGATGGAGAACAGTCCGCGATCGCGGTCGCCATTGTCCAGTCGAAAGGTGCGCGCCGCTTTGACCGCCCAGTAGTGCGGGCTGATTTTCTTGAGCAAGCCGCGGTCGTAAAGCGGTTCGATACGCGCCAGCAAACCATCAAACAGGATATTGACCTCTTCCTGAGGCATCATCATGATCTGTTCATAAAGGGTACGCAGCAGCGCGCGACGGCCGTCCGGATCGACGCCCACGTCCTGGAGATAAAGCGGCCATTGCGGCGCCAGATTCTCAAACTCGGGGATGGCGGCCAGCGCATCAGCGATTTCTTCGAGCGGCCGAAAGCCATGCAGCATCCAGAACTCGCTCAGAGCCACATGAATTTCGGGCTTGTGATTATCATCCTTGTAGTTGCGTTTGGGATCCTGACGCGGGATGCCGGCGCGCTCCTCGGCGGCGAAGCCCGCTTCCGCCTGCGCTTTGGAGGGATGCACCTGGATGGAGAGCATATCGCGGGCATCGAGCACCTTGAACAGATAGGGAAGCCGGGGACCGTATTTTTTGATGACCTGATCGCCCAGAGCGGTCATGGAATTTTCGGAAATCCATGTTTGCAAATCAGTTGCCGGGCGCAAATTTTTCAGAACGCTGGGCGCGCCTGGGTGAGCACCCATCCACAGTTCGGCAAAGGGTTTCCCCTCCGGATTGTCGATGCCGAGCAGATGAGGTATGAATTCGTAACCGCCCCAGGCATAATGCTGCACCTGGCAGGACAAGCGGTGAAATCCAGCCATTTTTGCTGATCCTTTCATGAGAACGCTCCATACTCCTTGGAGAGGACGGCCATTATTAACCTGAATTATTCACCGCCGAGACCGAAAGGCGCGTAAAGAAAATAAACACATGCAAAATAATATCGACAACGGCAATCAAGACAGAGATGTCATGCAAATCCTCGCAAAAACAATGCGGCTGGCTCTGCGCGCCCGACGGTGAAAGAGTACTCAAGTTTATTTCTTTTATTTGCTAAAAATACGAAAGAAAATTGAATCAGCCAAAGGATTTCACGGATTTATACGATATTCGAATAGATCTTCTTTATACATTGTTTTTAATTGAATTACTATTCTCTGACAGCGAGCCAGCAGCAAAACTGGCATTTTCGTCTTTATGCTCTATTCTGGTTGATCGGACTCTGGAGCACTTTGCCAATCTATGATTGGGGACTTAAGATTCTGTTTATTATCCAGAAACATGTCCGATATTTAGGACAAGATGTCACAGGATTTTGTCATGCGGCCATGAATTGAGCGTTTTTGCCGGCTTTCGCTGAATAAAATATTTCCTAACTATTTGTTTTTCCGTAATGCGATTTCTGCGGCGCGGCACGAAGTTTGTTTTGTCTAAT
>CAUJEL010000150.1 GCA_963169875.1 Candidatus Zhuqueibacterota bacterium | reverse complement strand
GGCCCAGCGGCCTTCCAGTAATGGCACCATTGCCAGACAGATGCCCGGCTCCAGCCTGATGGCGGGACATCCAGACGGGACGCCGCTGACCATGTTGTCGCCGCCAAGCACAAACGCTTCATCATGGATGCAGTTTTCGATCAGCATCGGCGCTTTGTAATCAACGTGCGCTGATCTGATCAATGAATTATAGATATAGGCATTCTTGAGATGAGGAAAAGAGGATGCGTTGGATCGCGTCTGATTGGCGAATTTGTACAGCGCACTGGCATGGGTCAGGGTGTAGAGGTTGTGGAGGAACTCTTCGCTGCGGCCGATGTGGAAAAATCCGCAATAGGGTAAGAGACTGACATTGAATTCGATGCAGCGCAGTTGTGCATCATTGGGCATCTCCTTTTTGCCGAGAATCGCGAACAAGAATTCCTGATAAAGATTATAGTCAACGGTGCCTTTTTTGACCTGTTCGAGCAATTTTTCGCAGTTGAGAAACTGCCGTATGGCGCTGAGGGAGAGATTGAGAATGCCGGTGTCAATCCAGGTGCGATTGGCGTAATCGATGGCATGGACGGCTGCCAGTTCTTCAAGCGATGGTTTCTGTAAAAAATCGGCAACTTGAATGGCTTGATGATAATTTTGCGGCTCTAAAACGACAAAAACGCCAAATGCACCTGCCGCCTCAGGGTCGTCGGGATAGGCCACACCGGTGATGCCGTTTTCCGCCCAATGGATATGTTCGGCATCAAAATTGAGCAGGACATCCCCTGACGTGATGATGACCTGGCCATCCGCCAGCTCCGGCAGTTCTGCATAGGTGTGCTGCATGATGTCAAAGAGCGCATGGTAGCGATGGGTTGGAAGGGGAACAAATATCTTGCCGTGCGGCGAATAGGCGGGCAGGCGACGGCTGTCGCCACCGGAATGGATGATCAAAATACGTTTGCCCTGAAAGGCTTTGTTAAAGTCACCTCCTGCCCGCTGCAACAGCCGGAATAAGACATACAGCGTGCTGCCACCGGAACCAACCCGTTTGCCGTGGGGATCGGGGATGATAAGGTATTCGGTTTTCGTGGATAACAATCCACGATCACGGCGCCATTGTATCTGATGACGATAACCATCGGCCTGAACCTTGTTGGCAGCGGTCAGGACGCACACATCAAAGGGTCGCATGCAGGTTTCCTAAAACAAGACTCGCAGTAAATGTAACCTTGGGGCTGTCTGATCTTTTCTGTTCATAAACCGCCGGGCGCGTCGAGGCCGATGAGCCGTTTTTTTCTTCTTTGCGCCGCTTCGCATCTATCAGTAACTTTTTAGATGACCGCAAGGTTTGCTACGTTATGATTTCGGCCAGAATTTAAGGGTATAAAAGAGCCCGATCACCAGCAGCACCATCCCCCACCACACATCCGCGTGCAGTGGCCACAATTGGACCCGAACCTCTGGCGCAGGCGGATTCATCCAGCCATATACCCCTGCACCAGATATCAGCAGCCCGTAGACCAGAACCATCGCGCCGATGAAAAACCAGATGGAAAGACGATTTTCTTGATGATCGATCATACTCACCTCACCAGAACAGGATATTTATGGCGACTAAAACGACCAGAATAACGGACGCCCACAACAGCGGCTTTTCATACCAGGGGCACGCGGTCTCCGGCGGCCGAGGGGTCAATCCCATCACCAGGTTTT
Source organism: Candidatus Zhuqueibacterota bacterium (assembly GCA_963169875.1). Lineage (GTDB taxonomy): Bacteria > Zhuqueibacterota > Zhuqueibacteria > Residuimicrobiales > Residuimicrobiaceae > UBA2214. Next base: position 24,149 of record CAUJEL010000150.1, on the reverse strand, counting down.
TCAATGCCTCGTCCGGTTTGCGTTTGGTGAATAAACTCACCACCACCGTGACCAGCAGACAGACCACCAGCGACCACCAGGCGCTGTACATGTTGACTGCCATGGGTTTGGCTTTTTCCGAGCGCGCGATGATTTTGGCATGGTCCGGATTAAAGGCAGCCGGAGCGAAACGCTTCGAGATCGTGGAACTGTGCACGCGCACACCGGGCTGCAATTTTAACGGTACTCCTTCCAATCCAAACTTGTGCGCTTCCTGCGTGTTTCCCAAAACGACCTTCGGCGCCAGTACGTGCATCTGTCCGGTGACATCCGCGCCTGCCAAATCAAGGGATGCATCCGTGACGATGAATGCGCCGTCCTGCTGCCGCCCCGGGATCGTCACATTGACCATATCCACCGATCCACTTTCGACGCTGATTTGGGTGATCTGTTCTGAATCTCCTTCTTGTCCTTTTTCCAGATGGACGACAGCGCCCTGGCTGATGATCGCCTTGGGCTGCGGCCGGTATCCATCTGGAAAGGTGTGCACGAACGCCCACATGCTGATGGAGAAAATTATGGCGATGAGAAAGCCCCAGAATCCGCCCGCCGGCGTCGCCCGCTTCCACAGCATGCCGAGGATGACGGTGCCAAAGAGCGGCACGATGAAAAAGAAGACCAGGACCTGGAGGTATTCCAGAATGTTGGAAAAGAAGAACAATGAATAGGCCGTGGCGATGGAGACGAGGATGCCCACCACTGAACTCCAGCGGCCCATTTGCAAATAGTGGCGGTCGCTGGCGTGTTTGCGGATGAGCGGTTTGTAGACATCAAAAGTCCATACCGTGGCAAAGGCGCTGACGTTGCCCGCCATGCCCGACATGAAGCCGGCGATCATGGCCGTCACCCCCAGGCCCAGCAAGCCGGGTCCCAGATATTGCGACATCAGTAATGGCAGGACGTCGTTGAAGGTGTGATGGGTGATGCCCGCGCGCGGGTCGCTCTCCGCTACCAGCACCATGAGCGAACCATCGCCGTTCATCAGCACTGCCAGACCCAGCAGGCCGGGGATGGTGACGATGAGCGGCACCAGCATCTTGAGCATGGCGCCGATCAGGGTGCCGTTTTGCGCCGAGCGCAAATCCTTGGCGACGATGACCCGCTGCACCTGCAAAAAATCGGTACACCAGTATCCGAACGAGACCGCTACACCGAGCCCAAAGACCATGCCGAACCAGTCGATGCCCATGGGATTGGTATCGAAAGAACCGAGGTTGCGCCACAGCGTCGTGAAATCGGCGTTTTGTACGCCCGGATGGATCACGGCCACGTTCTTTTGAATGGCTGCCAGCATTTTATGCCAGCCGCCGGCATGGATGATGCCGAGAATCGGGATGAGCAGGGAGCCGAGCCAGATGAGAAAAAACTGCAGCACTTCGTTAAAAATGGCCGAAAGGAGTCCGCCCAGGGTCACGTAGATGGCCACGGTCAGAGAGGCCACCCAGATGCTGATATTCATGTCCCAACCGAGCAGCAGGTTGAGGATTTTTGCCATGGCGAACATACTGGCGCCGCTGACGGCGATGGTCATAACAGAGAAGGAGATGCCGGCTATGGAACGGGCGCCCTCCCCGTAGCGCAGCTGCAGGTAGCCCGGCACCGAGTGGGTTTTGGAAATGTAATAAAAGGGCATCATGACGATGGCGAGGAAGAGAATGGCCGGGATGGCGCCGATGAGATAGGCATGGGCGCCCAGCATGCCATATTGATAGGCCATGGCGCTCCAGCCCATGGTCTCCAGAGAGCTGAGATTGGCCGAGATGAAACTCAAACCGGCGATCCAGGCGGTCATCTTGCGGCCGGCCAGGAAAAAATCCTCGCCGGTTGCGGCAAATTTTTTCAGATAAAAGCCGATGGCGAGCACGACGACAAAGTAGATGGCGATAATCAGCAGATCGATGGGTGATAACCGCAGCATGGAGGCGCCGGCGGATGCGGCCAGCAGGGTCAGGAAGGCCATATGATCCCTTTTGCTTTTTGTATTCGATGGGAATGTTATGTAATGCAAACCAGGCCGTTAATTAGTGCAAATGTAATAAAAACTGAATTCACATGAAAGCATATTTTAGCACGGGTGCTGCGAACATCATCTTGTCACTGGTCTGTGCGCTTCGCCGATAAACCCCAGACAGACAGCGGCGAATTTTTGCTTGAATATTATCGCCTGATTGGCTATCTTCATAAAATTGCATTATTTCAATGGATGGTACCCATGAACGCTTCGAGTCATAGTATTTTCAGACGTCTGCTCCAGCACCGTCTCATTGCGCTGCTGACGCCGCGCCAGCCCGAAGATTGCCTGGCTGCTTTCACCGCACTGGAACCTCTGGGCATAACCCTTGAAATAGCCCTGCGCTCCCCGGCCGCGTTGCCGGGCATTGAGCAGCTATTGAAGGAAAATCCACAGGCGCTGGTCCTGGCGGGCACGGTGATGACCGCGCAACAGGCTGATGCAGTGATTGCCGCAGGCGTGGCCGGCGTGGTTTGTCCCGATTATTTCCCCGAGGTGGTCGAGCGCTGCGTCGCCGCGGATCTGCTCTGCATACCGGGCGGCATCAACGACGTCGGCAAACAGCTGGCGCAGAAGGCGGCGCGCTACGGCTGCAGCATCGAAGAGTTGCCGCAGCGCTATCCCTACCAGTATATCCACAAGCTCTTTCCCGCGGTGACGGACACGGTGTCGTTTATCGGACTCGCGCCAGCCTGGAAAGGGCCTTATAAAGGGTTGCAGGTTGTTTACACCGGGGGCATCAGCCTGAAAAATCTCGAAGAACTCGCTGCGTATGATGCCACCGGCATCTTTTGCGGCTCCGCGCTGACCAAGGCCATGCCGGATATCGCCCTGATGCGGGCAGAAGCGGAAAAATGGGCGGCCATTATCGCCCGTCAAGCAAAAAAGGAGCAATAAACATGCAGGTCCGTTATACTGTTGATATGGCGCGTTTTCAGCGCATGAATACCGCCGAATTGCGCCAGACCTTTCTCATCGATGAATTGTTCAAACCTGGTATTTTGCAGATGCTGTACATCGAAGTCGATCGTTGTGTCATCGGTTCGGCAGTGCCCGAGACTGAACCGCTGCGACTGCAGTCCGCCAAAGAATTGTCAGCTGATTATTTTTGTCAACGCCGCGAGCTGGGCGTGCTCAATATCGGCGCTACGGGCGAGGTGACGGTGGATGGTCAGGTTTTTCGCATGGAGAACAAGGATGGCCTGTATATCGGCCGCGGCACCAAAGAGATCGCATTCACCAGCTTGAACGCCAAAGAACCGGCTGCTTTTTATCTGGTCAGCTTTCCGGCACACGCCGATTACCCTACACGCCAGGCCAAACTGGCCGAGGCGGAAGCGGTTGTCCTCGGCTCCACAGAGGCCGCCAATAAGCGTACCATCTACAAGTACATCCATCCGCGCGGCATCCAAAGCTGCCAGCTGGTGATGGGATTCACGGTGCTGGAACCGGGGTCGGTGTGGAACACAATGCCGCCGCATACCCATGAACGCCGCATGGAAGTCTATCTCTACTTCGATATGGAAAAAGACGACCGTGTTTTTCACCTCATGGGTTCCATGGACGAGACGCGCCATCTGGTCATGGCCAATCGCGAAGCCGTTTTTTCGCCCAGTTGGTCGATCCACTCGGGCGTGGGCACCAGGCGCTACACCTTTTGCTGGGGCATGGGCGGCGAGAATCAGACCTTTGAAGATATGGACGGCATAGAAATCGGGCAGATGCGATAAGGCGTTTTTTAGGAGGCAGCCTGTTTTTCTGCCGGGTTTCTCCGACCCGGAGAGGGTGCAACGGAGGGTGCGGGATCTTCATAAAGACTCGATTACTGGCAAATGAAGCGATGTTTAGGGATGAAAACCGTCCGCATCCCGGTCATGCAAAAATATTCAAGTTGATTTTCAGAAAAATCGCACATAATACAAAGTCATGAACCGGACGAACCGGAAGCAAATGCCGGATATCTCAATGGTGTCCGGCATTTCTTGACCACAAGACAAAGGAACCACTAATGATATTGGATAAATTCAAACTGGACGGCAAAAAGACCGTCGTCACCGGCGCGGCGCGCGGTTTGGGGCAGGGCATGGCTCTGGGCCTGGCCGAGGCGGGCGCGGATGTGGCCGTGGTCGATGTCCTGGACCTTGCTGACAGCAAAGCGAAAATTGAGGCCCTGGGCCGCCGTTGCGCCGCGATCCATGCGGATCTGTCGCGGGCGGAGAGCGTGCCCGGCATCATAGAATCGACTGTTCAGCAACTGGGCGGCATCGATATCCTGGTCAATAATGCCGGCATCATCCGCCGGGCGCCGCTGCTGGAGTTCAGCGAAAAGGACTGGGATGACGTCATGAACATCAACCTGCGCACGCTGTTTTTTCTGTCGCAGGCCGCAGCGCGGGCCATGGTGGAGCAGGGCCGCGGCGGCCGCATCATCAACGTGGCATCCATGCTGTCGTTCCAGGGTGGCATTCTCGTGCCCTCCTACACCGCCTCGAAAAGCGCGGTGATGGGATTAACGCGACTGCTGGCCAACGAGCTGGCGGCGCATGGCATCACCGCCAACGCCATTGCCCCGGGGTACATGGCTACCGACAACACCGCCGCCTTGCAGGCGGATCCGGTGCGCAGCAAAACCATTCTGGACCGCATTCCGGCCGGACGCTGGGGCATGCCGGCCGACCTTCAGGGCGCGGTGGTGTTTCTGGCGTCCGAGGCGGCGGCCTATGTCAACGGCTACACCATCGCCGTGGACGGCGGCTGGCTGGCGCGGTAACATGGTGGACTCCACCCGTTTCTGCTGGGGCACACCTGTTGCGATGATACAAGTTCATCTCCGTTGCAGGAGGGCTCTCCAGAGCCCGATCTCGCCAAAGCCCGATTGATCGCCCTCAGGAGAGGGCTCCTGCAGGTCTGATTAAAATTCGTTGTAGTAGAGGGCTACAGGGGTAATTCAAAATCCGTTGTAGGAGGGCTCTCCCGAGCCCGACGTGTGGTCGTCCGCAGGAGAGGGTTCCTACAGGTCTGATTCAAAATCTGTTTTAGGGCTAGCTCGAGCCCGATCTTTAAATTTTGCCGCAACCAGAATTGTTAAAAACACACTGAGGAAAAATCATGCCATCTCTGCTGAACATAAAATCTTCACAAGATTGCCGCTATGACGAAATCTCCCTGGGCGAGGTCATGTTGCGTCTGGATCCGGGCGAGGAACGCATCCACACCGCGCGCCAGTTCCGCGCCTGGGAGGGCGGTGGCGAATATAACGTCGCACGCGGACTGCGGCGCTGCTTTGGACTGCGCACCGCGGTGGTGACTTCTTTCGCGGATAATCCCGTTGGCCGCCTTTTGGAGGATTTCATCCTCCAGGGCGGCGTCAATACCTCATTCATCAAATGGGTGCCGTACGACGGCATCGGCCGCACCGTGCGCAACGGCCTCAATTTCACCGAACGCGGCTTCGGCGCCCGCGGCGCCGTGGGCTGCTCCGACCGCGGCCTCACCGCCGCCTCGCAGCTCAAGCCCGGCGACATCGACTGGGAGGCGATATTCGGCGCAGCCGGAAGCCGCTGGTTTCACAGCGGCGGCATCTATGCGGCGCTCTCCGAGACCACGGCCGAGGTGATCCTCGAGGCCATGGCTGTGGCGCGGAAATATCAGACCATCATCTCCTATGATCTCAATTTCAGACCCTCATTGTGGAAGAGCATCGGCGGCATGGAACGCGCCCGCGAAGTCAACCGCGCCATCGCACCCTGGGTGGATGTCATGATCGGCAACGAAGAAGATTTCTCCGCCGCTCTGGGCATGGAGGTCGAGGGCCTGGACGAAAAGATGGTGGACCTGGAAGTCGGCAGCTTCAAAAAGATGATCGAACAGGCCGTGCGCGCCTTTCCCAACTTTAAAGTCGTGGCCACCACCCTGCGCGGCGTCAAAAGCGCCTCGCGCAACGACTGGAGCGCCATCTGCTGGTATAACGGCCAATTTTATGAAGCGGCACAGCGCCTGGATGTTGAAATACTGGATCGCGTCGGCGGCGGCGACAGCTTTGCCTCCGGACTCATCTACGGCTTTCTGACCAGCGGAGATGCCCAGATGGCTGTAGATTTCGGCGCGGCCCATGGCGCCCTGGCCATGACCACGCCCGGCGACACCTCCATGGCCACCCTCAAGGAGGTGGAGCATCTGGCCGGCAACGGCAGCGCCCGGGTGCAGCGCTGATGAATTTGTTAATGAATTAATCGAATCATTGTTTGGGCTTCAGCTGTTTTGGCTGGGGCACACCTTTTAAACCCGATGGGTGGGCTCCACCTGTTTTTGCTGGGCGCACCTTTTGAACCCGATGGGTGGGCTCCACCTGTTTTTGCTGGAGCACACCTTTCAAGATCATCCTGGTTGGGCCCCATCCGGAAGATGGAGCCCAACCGGTCGTCCTCAGGAGACTCCTAAGGGACATTCAAAATCTGTTGCAGGCTCTCCAGAGCCCGATCTTGGGCTCCACCTGTTTTTGGTGGGGCCCAATTCGTTTTATCTTAAACAGGAGTTCATCTGCTCATGAAACCAAATCGACTGTCGCTCTTCTTGATCCTCTTCCATGCGATAACTTTTGCTATGGACGCCCAGGCGCAACCGAACATATCCGGTCAACGTCTGTGCGACGGCTGGGAATTCCAGCGCGGCCATCTCGGCGGTATCTGGGAAGTCTGGCGCGACCCCCGGCACCAGCACCAGCCCTGGTCTAAAGTGACCCTGCCGCACTGCTTCAATGCCTTCGATGCCGTGGATCCAGACGAGCCCTATTATCAGGGCGAGGGATGGTATCGCACCCTGCTCGATCTTAACAATCCCTACCCGCAGGGCCGGACTCTCCTGCATTTCGAGGGCGCGGGGCAGAAAACGCGCGTCTTTCTCTATACCAGGGATGTCGGTCAACACGTCGGTGGCTACGACGAGTTCACGGTGGATCTGACTGAGGCCATCAAGGTCTTTTCCGGCCGCAAAGAGCTGCTGGATAAATTCGGCGGCAAATTTCCCATCGCCATTCTCTGCGACAACAGTCGTGACCTGGAGATGATCCCCTCCGATCTCAGCGATTTCAACCTCTACGGCGGCCTCTATCGTTATGTGAATCTCATCCACGTTCCGGCTCTCTCCATCAAGCGTCTCTCCATCAACGCCGGGGTGGACGCCAAAGGGAAGACGGGCGCTTTGGCCATCTCCGCTCATCTCTACAATCCGCTGGCGCATTCAGGGGACGTCCGCATGGTCGTGGAGATTTTCACGCCTTCCGGCGCGCGCCTGATAGCGAAAACAGTGGAAGGTGCGGCCGCAGAGGTTCCGATGCTGTTGGTCGAACAAAAGATCAAGCGCCCCGCATTGTGGTCGCCGGCGCAACCCAATCTCTACGAATGCCGCATCACACTGACAACACCCTTCGGCGAGGTGCAAAGCCGGGAACGCTTCGGATTTCGCCATTTCGAATTTCGGGAAAAGGACGCTTTTTATCTCAACGGCCGCCGCCTGCTGCTGCGCGGCACCCACCGCCACGAGGACCATGCCGGTCTCGGCGCAGCCATGAGTGAAGACCTGATGCGCCGCGAGATGAAAATGATCAAGGATATGGGCGCTAATTTCATTCGCCTCGGCCATTACCAACAGTCGCGCATCATCCTCGACCAGTGCGATTCACTGGGACTCCTGGTCTGGGAAGAGATCCCCTGGTGCCGCGGCGGCCTTGGCGGCGACTCGTATCGCCAGCAGGCGCGACGCATGCTCACCAACATGATCCAGCAGCACCGCAACCACCCTGCGGTCATTTTATGGGGCCTGGGCAACGAGAATGACTGGGAGGGGGATTTTGAAGCGTTTGACAAGGATTCCATTCGCGCTTTTATGGCTGAATTGCATGGACTCGCCCATCAGCTCGATCCCTCGCGGTTGACTTCCATCCGGCGCTGCGCCTTTTGCGCGGATATCGTCGATGTCTACTCGCCCTCCATATGGGCGGGCTGGTATCGCGGCGTGTTCACGGAATACAAAAAAATATCCTGGAATGAGATGAATAAGGTGCCGCGTTTCTTCCACGCAGAGTGGGGCGGGGACAGTCACGCCGGCCGCTTCAGTGAGAATCCGCTGGGTTCGCTGAGCGGTATCGCCACCGGGGAGGGTGCTGATGAGCGCGCCGGCGATTATCTCCACACCGGCGGCACGCCGCGCGTCTCCCGCGACGGCGACTGGTCCGAATCCTATTTTTGTGATCTCGCTGACTGGCATCTCAAGGAGCAGGAGACCATGGCGTGGCTCACCGGTGCTGCGCAATGGATTTTCAAGGATTTTTCCACACCGCTGCGGCCGGAGAATCCCGTCCCCTACGTCAACCAGAAGGGCGTGGTGCAGCGCGATCTCACACCCAAGGAGGGCTACTATGTGTTCCAGTCGTACTGGAGCGAAAAGCCCATGGTGCGCCTCTTTGGACACGACTGGGACGTGCGCAGCGGCGCTGTCGGCGAAAAAAAGCTGGTAAAGGTCTATTCGAACTGCAAAGAGGTCGAACTATTCCTCAACGGTGTCTCCCAGGGTGTGCGGGTGCGGCAGTCGCAGGACTATCCGGCGGCGGGGCTGCGCTGGCAGGTCGAATTCGCGCCGGGTCGCAACCATCTCCGGGCGGTTGGCAGGATGGGCAAGTCCGTGGTGACGGATGAGATGGAGATGACCTATCAGACTGAACCCTGGGGTACACCTCGTCGTTTACGCCTCGCATTGGAGAAGAGCAGCGGCGACACCGCTCTCATCAAGGCGACGCTGGTGGATAGCACCGGCCGCCGTTGTCTCGACGGCAACCAGACGGTCCGTTTCGGCCTCAGCGGGGAGGGCCTGCTGCTGGACAATCTCGGCACGGTTTTGGGATCGCGGGTGGTCCAACTGGCCAACGGCGCGGCGCGCATCCGGGTGTTGCTGCGCGGCGGCGAATCGGTCGCCGGCGTCACGGCAGCGGGCATTGCACCTGCGTTCCTGAACCTTTCGCCGCGGCGGCTGATGCAGCAGACGCTCATCGATCTGGAGAAAGAGCGCGTGTTGCGCCGAGCTAAAGTCCTGGTGGGGGAGAAACCGGTGACCGTTGTCGATTCGGTCTGTTCGCGCAGCAGCGGCGGATCGCACGACTATTACTCCGAGGGCGATTACTGGTGGCCGGATCCCGAAAATCCCGATGGCGCCTATATTCGCAAGGACGGGATCAACAATCCCGACAATTTCAACTTTCATCGCAACGCCATCGGCCGCCTTTCTTGGATCACCGGCACGCTGACGTCGGCCTGGCTGTTGACCGGGGATGAAAAATATGTGCAAGCGGTGCGTCCGCATCTGCGGGCGTGGTTCATCGATGCGAAAACGCGGATGAATCCGCACCTGTTGTACGCGCAGGCTATCAAGGGGAGGGTCACCGGCCGCGGCATCGGCATCATCGATGCGACCTCTTTTATCGAAGTAGCCCAGTCGGTCAGGTTGTTGCAGGATTCGCCTTTTTTGCCCGCGCAGGAAGCGGATCAGATTAAGGTGTGGTTCAGGGAATTTCTCACCTGGCTGCGCACACATCCCTATGGCATCGACGAGATGAACTGGAAGAACAACCACGGCACCTGGTGGCACGCCCAGGCCGCGGCGTATGCCAGTCTGGTGGGGGATGATTCGACGCGGCAGTTGTGCCGTCAGCGGCTGCAGGAAATACTCATTCCCAAGCAGATGGCAGGGGACGGCAGTTTCCCGCTCGAGATCGAGCGCACCAAACCCTATTCCTATTCGCTCTTCAACCTCGATGGCATGGCGGCGGCGGCGTGGATATTGTCCGATGCCTCCTGCGATCTGTTTGGTTTTGCGCTGCCGGATGGACGGGGCATGCGTCGGGCAGCGGACTTTATGCTGCCGTACGTCGGGGATAAGGGAAAATGGCCGTTCGCCAAAGATGTCTCCCACTGGGAGGAGCAGCCGGGGCGGAGGGCGTTTCTGGTTTACGCGGCCCTGGCGTATGAGCGTCCGGAGTGGATCGAATTATGGCGTTCGCTGGATCCCGATTATCGCAGCGATGAGGCGCGGCGCAACGCGCCGATCAAGAATGTGCTGCTGTGGATTGGGATGGAGAATCCGGAGGGATCCCGTCGCTAATATGGCTCAAAGTTGATAATGCCCCCTGTCATTCAGCAGGAATCTTTGAGATATGGGGAAGTGGTGCGCCTGTCAGTGATGGATCTGCGGTCGACGCGGTTGGCTGCCGCTCAGCTAAAAGATGCCATCTGCATGACAGTTTTATTTATTAATCCTTAACATGTCATTCTTGTAAGAATCTTTTAGGTTCCGCGGACGGCATTCTCTGTCTGCGGTGCATCCAGAGTCGACGCGAATGAATACCGCTTAGCAAAAAGATGCCGCCTATAGGACAGTGCTGGGAATGATGAGCCTGAGAATGTTTTTCTCTGCGGCTCTGCGCCTCTGCGGGGAATACTCTCGTTGTATCTAACAAATTGTTCTCCCGCTGAGATGCAGAGGCGCAGAGGGTGCAATTTTCATTTTATTTTATCGGAGCTTGCCATGATACGCAAAGTTTTTTTTACCCTGATAATAATCTATATCCAGGGGTTTGCCCAGGTCCAAGAGATCAGACTCTGGCCGGACAAAATCCCGGGCGCCATCGCCGATACCAGCGTCCACGAACGCATTGTTCTGACCGGGACGGGCTCGGAGAGAATCTATGATGTGACCGACCCGACCCTTACCTTTTATTATCCAGAGGCAGGGAAGGCCAACGGCGCCGCGGTCATCATCTGTCCGGGGGGCGGCTATGTGCGGCTGGCAGTGCCTGTGGAGGGTTCTCCGGTGGCGGATTGGCTGACGGAGCACGGCATCACGGCCATCGTCCTCAAGTACCGCTTGCCCAATGGCAAAATTATGGCGGAGCCCTCCATCGGTCCATTGCAGGATATCCAGGAAGCGGTGCGGTTTTTGCGTCGCAATGCGAAACAGTGGGGCATCGATCCACAGCGCATTGGCGTGATGGGTTCTTCAGCGGGTGGTCATGTGGCTTCGAGTGCTGCCACCCATTTCAATGATATCGTTTATGAAGCGGATTCGCTGAGCGCGCGCCCCGATTTCACCATTCTCCTCTATCCGGTCATCTCCATGAAACCCGGATTGACCCATGGGGGCTCCAGGGACAATCTCCTCGGCCAAGAGCCGGCGCCGCAGCTGGTGGAGCGTTTCTCCAACGAGCTGCAGGTGACTGCCGCCACGCCGCCGGCATTTCTGGTACATGCGGCGGACGATGCCTCGGTGCCGGTGGAAAACAGCATTGATTATTTTTTGGCGTTGAAGAAAAACAAGGTGCCTGCGGAGTTGCACATTTACGAAAAGGGCGGACATGGATTTGGCATGGCCATCAACCGCGGCACAGCCTCCGGTTGGCCGGAGGCGTGTATCAGATGGATGAGGGAGAGGGGGCTGTTGACGCCGATTCACGCACAGTGAGATGCCTGTTGCCTGTTTGGGCTGAAGCCAGGCGGGCACATAAGCGTCTCGATGGTGAGCTTTTTAAAAAGATCATGAGCGTTACATCGGAGTATCCACTTGCATTTTTTATAACCCTATTTGATAAAAAGACGTCTAAATAGCAATTATCCCCTCTGTACGAAACATTAAAGGCGGAGCGAAGCCGGTATAACAATGAAAAGATCTTGACAGATTCGCAAATATGAACTATACAATGATTAGAAATGAACCATAATCACTGGTGTCCGGTTATTGTTTGATCGTTTCTGTGTTAACTGCAATTAATTTATTAAATTATGTGCTCAAATTGATCGAAATCCATTTGAACTCAAATTGCGGCAAATTTGATGTTTTCAATTGAAGTTATCGGCCTTTTCTCAAACAACCGGACAAGAGTGAACCATAATATGAACTAAAAAGGCGTCAGTATGAAATCCATTACAGTGCACAAGTTGGATGAAGGACTTGTGCGTGAGATCGAAAAACGGGCGAATGAACAGAGCACAAGCCTGAATCGGACGATCAAACAGCTTTTGCGTCAGGCCCTTGGCCTGGGGAGCGATAAAAAACCGGCCGTCGATTTCAGTGACCTCTGTGGCGTCTGGACGGCTGCGGAGCTGAAGCAATTTGAGGAAAATACGGCTGATTTGAACCGTGTGCAAGCCGGGGACTGGTCATGAAGCTGCTTCTTGATACCAACGCCATCAGCCGCCTTTTCAGCGGCGACAAAGCGGTATTGGCAGCCCTGAATCAGGCGGACAAGGTTTATCTTTCCATCTTTGTGCTCGGTGAGTTGTGGACCGGGTTTTATGGCAGAAGCAGACAAAAAGAGAACCACGCTTTGTTGCAGCGGTTTATGGAAAAACCAACGGTCACGGTCTTGACGGCAGATGCGGAGACTGCTGCTCTTTTCGGACGCCTCTCCGTTTATACGGCGCTTATGATCGCAGCGCCGCCAAATTGGGATTGAGCTAGCGGTTTTGAGATTCTATGCTCTATATGAATGATCCAATGCTGTCATGCAGGCGGCATCCTTGTGCTAAACGTCAAATAGACAAGATTACGTTTGTGTTATAATAGAGAACGATTTTCCCGGGAGGCCCTGTAATGAATAAGACCACTCGAACCCTGTTAATCATCCTGATGTTTTTTGCGCTGACCTGCAAGAAAGATCTTACAGCGCCGCTGGCGGATAATTTTCGCATTAAATCCGGTGTTATGGATAGAGATGGCAATAGTTACAGAATCGTCAAAATCGGCAACCAGTGGTGGATGGCGGAAAATCTCAAGGTGACGCGCTACCGAAATGGCGATGCCATCCCTCATGTGATGGATGAATTTGCCTGGTCAGAATTGACAACCGATGCTTACTGTAATTATGACAACAATGAAACCAATGCAACGACATATGGACGGCTCTACAATTGGTGGGCGGTGAACGATCCCCGCAATATCGCGCCAGAGGGCTGGCATGTGCCCAGCGATGCGGAATGGAAACAACTGGAGATGCATCTGGGCATGAGCCAATCGCAGGCCGATTCCACAGGATTTAGGGGCATGTACGAAGGGGGTAAATTGAAAGAGAAGGGTACAGCACATTGGAGAAGTCCCAATGCAGGCGCCAGTGATGAATATGGTTTCACAGCGTTATCTACCGGTTACCGCCTCGACCATGGTGGTTACAGCAGTATCGGTTACAACGCCAACTTTTGGTCGTCTACGGAGAGCGGCATGCACTTTGCCTGGAGCCGCCACCTCCACTGTACTTGCGCGGGCATCGCCCGCTACGCCTACTATAAGCGACACGGGCTTTCGGTGCGTTGTGTCAGGGATAATTGACTATTTGACTATTGGGCTATTTGCTTTTAACATCATCCCGCGAAACGGGAGTGAAAATTATATTACAGCCATGGTTTGCCTGCAAAAAAATGAATGGGTGCTTTAGCCCCCCATGAGGCATATGATTGGCAGTACAAGGGTTCCGTGATGCAGCCGCATGATCTGCCGCGACAGGCTCAAGCCGATCCCCGATCCGCCCCTTTCATTGAAAAAAACGGTATAAGAATATTTTCCATATTCTCTGTGACGCCGCACATACCGGACAAGGGCGGCGCTTGATACATTATTTTGACTCGTATTCGAATGAGGAACCTGGGGTGCGAAAAAACGGGAGGGCGCTGCGGCTGCACAGAAGGAACCGCATCATGAGGGTGGCCAAAGTTGCCCGAATCGCTCGCCTGATTACACCCTTTTTTGAGATTGTGCTTGATTTTCCTATCATGAATGGCTAATATACCAGCAATTCGGGAGCTCAAAGTGCATCCGCCATGGCTCAAGGGCTTGGAGATACGCGTTTCCAGATATTCCAGCGCTCTCAATCAGGTGAATTCATCCTCTCCCCCAGCTAAGGGAAAAAATTAAAATTCCTATCAATGCAATATTAATTAGGGGCGGCAATATGCGAATTTCAATTTTGGTAACTATATACTGGAGCCTGTTTTTTTCCGGCGCCATTGCACAGGTAAATCTGAATGAAGGACTGCTTGCCTCTTTTTCGTTTAATGGCAATGCTGATGATTCCAGTGGCAATCAGCATCACGGTGCTGCCAACAATGTGGTTTGGGTATCCGATCGTTTTGGAAATCCCGACTGCGCCGCCTTTTTTGATCCAGCATACAGCACCTATATTTCGGTACCTCACGCACCGGAGCTTGATTTGGATGATTCATTATGTATAGTCCTATGGTTTAAATACGCTGAAAATAATATTCCGACTTATGGTCATTTAATTTCCAAGGGATCGAATGACATCTTGAATAACATTTGGGGTATCAGAAAAGTAGATGAACGCACTCGCGCTTTTTTCTTTTATGCGCCTACCAGTTTTATGCGCTATATTGGAACCACCGCACATTTTAATGATACCGATTGGCATTGCATAATTATTTTACAATGCCATCAGCGGCATATTAGTTACATAGACGGTGTAAAATTCAATGACGAGATTTCCGATAATTACCTCCATCTTAATGAAGATCCCTTGATTATTGGGCACAAATATGCCGATGGAAAATTGACCGGCGCTTACATGGGCTGGCACGGATGCATTGATGACATCAGGCTCTATTCCAGGTTTTTAACGAACGATGAAATCCGCTTGCTTTCCCCCGAGGTCACTGGGGTAAGTTCCACTTTTTCAGAGGAAGGAATTCAGAATATCGAAATGCTTCAAAATTATCCCAATCCATTCAATGCTGAAACGCAAATTTCATATTTTTTACCCATGCCCGGTCAGGTGGAGTTTAAGGTTTTCGATTTGTCTGGCCGGATAGTTGAATCTGTGGCTTACCCTCGCCAGGAGCGTGGCTGGCATACTCTCCATTTCGATGGTTCAAAGTTGTCTTCGGGCTGCTATTTCTATTTATTAAAAAGCGGGAATTTTCGGGAAACTCGCAAATTTATTTTCCTAAAATAAGGAAAATTTCAGTCATTTTTAATGCAACGCACAGAGGCGCCACACCACCGGTTAGCAAAATTGTCGATAAACATCTTGCTATAGGTGGACAGCTCTTTTACTTTAATAGAACCGTTATCGCTTGCAGTCACAGACCAGAAAAATGCTATTTCCCCGCGCCAGTAGAAGCATCCATCAGAACCGCGCAGACCACCAGGCAAAGCGGTAAACCCGCTCTCGTTGGTGGCGCCCGTATTCGGGGGAGCCCAGTGTTCCGTGCCAACTTGCTTCAATTTTCCGCCTGCGTCATTAGTATTACCGAGTGCGTCAGAAAGCGCTTGCCAGTCCGCATCGCTGGGTATGCGCCATCCTTCCGGAGCCAAGCCTTGCGGATCAGTTACGGCATACCAGTTATATAAATGACCGTATGCAGCCGGAATATCCGCTCTGTTCTCATACTGGCACCAGGCGCCGGCAGTCATTCTTTCCCATGCAACGGGATCAGGAATATGCTCGATCGGATTGCCATTGCGATAATGGGTTGTTTTCAGGTTTTCAGCCATCCACCATTGGGTGCCAATTTTCACGGATTGGTAGATATTTCCATCGAAATCCGTGACGATGCCTGATTCGAACGGCGCGGACAAGAAGGAAACGACTTCGCCATAGCCGATGCCTTCATCATTGATGGCGTAGGCCCGGACATAGTAGGTATTGTTTGCAATCAGACCGGAAATAAAGCTGGTAAAATATCCCTCCTCCATTTGATCGATCGTTTTTGAGTCTGAAATCGTTGGCGGAGAAGTTTTACTCCAGCAGACACCACATTCATTAATCATCATGCCGCCAGAAAAAGTTATCATCCCGCCACAGCGCGCAGTTTTTTGCGTTATCTCCGTGACATCTGCAGTGATGACCATTGGGATGTCCGCTGTGGTGAACTTCCAGACTGGACCTTGGGTCTGCCTCTGGCCGTCGTCTGCGGTGATCTGCCAATAATAAATCTGGTTTCGGACAAGCTCTCCGATATTGATCGTCGTGTAACAAGTTCTTTTTCCAATTAACTGCAGGTTGTTTTCTTCAGTGCCAAGATAGACATCATAAAAAAGAGCATCTTCGTCCAAATCATCACAGCTCCAGGACAAACTGCCATGAATCGGCGTTCCGGATGAATTATTTCTTGGATCCGGATTGTACGGCTCAGCCGGCCTCCGATTTGCGCCAGTAACACCACTTGAGTAATTCCATAAACAAGTATAATGGATATCTGCCCCCGGCTTGCCGTGGAACGGGAAAAAGAATTTGAAGGAAGCTATCAGCAGGGTATCCCCTGGCAGTGTTGATGGGATTATGGGGATTTCCCCCGTTACTTCCCTATGATTATACTGATAAGAGAATCGCACCTTGACGTGGTACGCAGTTTGATGGCCAAAGTTTGCCACACGCCCTGTGAAAACGATTCCTCTATAAAAAAACTCCCCGTATTCCGAATCGTACCCCATATCAATTTGATATTGCGGGTAATCCACAAACCTGATTTTTGCTGGCCGATTAGCAGTTGGATTTACCGTGAAATCTTTTTCACAAGAAAAAAGGAAAGGAAGGAGGATAAACAAAAAACCAAGATGTAGGATGCGTCTTGACATAAGATTAATATTGTTTCTTCAATTTGCTATCCTTCAATTTTATAAAAAAAGACAATGCGATGCAAGCGAAAAGAAGAAGTAAGGTTGGCCATTATGCCTTGGTGCAGGTCGAAGCGCACAACCAAAATACCTGCCGGGCTGGGTGGCTTTATCCGGGCAGTTTACGCTTCCAAATTCAGCATTTCTGGAAAAATATCAAAATGTCAAATACATCACCGTCTTGACATCCGGCTCGGATTGCACGTGAATGGCGCCGTGATGCAGCCGCATGATCTGCCGCGACAGACTCAGACCGATCCCCGATCCACCCTCTTTCGTGGAAAAGAAGGGCACGAAAATTTTTTCCAGATTCTCCGGCGTCACCCCCGGTCCATTGTCCGTCACCTGCAGCACCACCCGGCCGCGATGGTTGAGCGACGCCTGCAGCTTTATGATGCCTTCTGGCCGGCCTCGCAATGCCTGCACCGAGTTCATCAATAAATTAATCAGCACCTGCTCGATCAAATCCGGATCCGCCTCCATCTGCAAACTCGCCGGTTCAATGGCGTGGCTGTATTGGATCTTTTCCGTCTTGAAATGGATCGACATCAGCTTCTCCACCCGGGCGAACAGCTCGGCGATGGGGAAAAACTGCAGCCTGGGCTTGGGCACGAGCGTCAAACTGCGGAAGGAATCGACAAAATGCAGCAACCCCTGACTCCGTTTCTCGATGGTCCGGGCCGCCAGCGAGATATCATCCTGCCACTCCTCCTCGGACATGGATGTTCGCCCATTGATCATCAAATCATGTATGGTCGACGCCAGCGATGAGATGGGCGTCACCGAGTTCATGATCTCGTGCGTCAGCACCCGGATCAACTTTTGCCACGCCTCCATCTCCTTCTCTTCCAGCTCGCGATGGATGTTCTGCAGCGACACCAGGCGATGAAACCTGCCGTGCATCTTGAATTCTGTCGCGTACAGAGCCAGATAGAGCGCATCCGCCGCATCCTCCACCTTGACAAAACCCTTCTCCCGGGCCGGCAGACGGAAAAGCGTCTCGACCAGCTCGGGGCTCTTTTCCTTCAACTCGGCAATGTTGCGCAGTCGCGGGATTTTGAAGAGCTGCTTGGCCGCATTGTTGATCAACTCCACCCGGCCATCGGGCTGAAACACGATCAGTCCCATGCCGACGTGCTGCACCACGGTCTGCAAATATTGAAAGTGCTCCTCTTTTTCCATGCGGGTCTTGCGAAGGGTCTCAAAGACCCCGGCGAAAACCCCCTGCAGCGCAGAGAAAGACGCGCCGATTTTATCGTCCTTCATGGACAGGGACCCATCCCCGTAGCGGATCGCCTCGATGAAGCGGGCGAGATCGCGATTGGTCTTGTTGATATAGTGCAGCAGGGCGAAAAATTGCCAGACGGCCAGCAGCGAGAGCAGCGCCAGCATCGACCAGGAGCGGGCGTGGAAATAGTGCGCCGCCAATCCCAGGGTCAGCGTCAGGAGGAGCAGGCGGATCAGGCAGAGGGTCGAGAAGCGTCTAAAGACCATATTTCTCGATCCTCCGGTAGAGCGCGGCGCGCGAAAGTCCCAGTTCGTCCGCGGCGTGGCTGATGTTGCCGGCGAATTTGTCCAGCGCCTTGCGGATGAGCAGTTTTTCCACGTCCTCCATGTTGAGGTTCTCCAGCGTGACCTGACCGCCGGATTTTTCGCTTTCGGGGATGAAAAAGTCGCTGGCTTGCAGCGTCGCAGACTCGGACATGATCACCGCGCGTTCGATGACATGGCTCAATTCGCGCACGTTGCCCGGCCAGGGATAGCCGGCCAGCTTTTTATGGGCGAGAGGGTGCATGGATGTTATGGATTTGTGGTATTTTTTGCCATAGATGGCGAGGAAATGATCGGCCAGCGGCGGGATATCCTCGGTGCGCTGCCGCAGCGGCGGCAACTCGATCTCCACGGTATTGATGCGGTAGAGCAGGTCCTGGCGGAACTTGTTTTTGGCCACCATGTCATAGATGGGCATGTTGGTGGCGCAGATGATGCGAACATCGACCTCGACCTGCTGGTTGGCGCCGATGCGGGTCACGGTGCGCGTCTCCAGCACGCGCAGCAGTTTAGCCTGCAGGGTGAGGGGGATGTTGCCGATCTCGTCGAGAAAGATGGTGCCGCCGGAGGCGATTTCAAAGCGGCCGGCGCGGTTCTCGCGCGCATCGGTGAAGGCGCCCTTGACGTGTCCGAAGAGCTCGCTCTCGAACAGGGTCTCGGTGATGGCGCCCATATCGACCGCGACAAAGACCCTGTCCGCGCGCCGCGACTGGCGGTGCAGTTCGCGCGCCACCAATTCCTTGCCGGTGCCGTTTTCACCGAGGATGAGCACATTGGCGTCGGTGGCCGCCACTTTTTCGATGAGGGAGAAGACGTGCTGCATGGCGCTGCTTCTGCCGACGAATTCCTGATAGGGCTGGTCCAGTTCCGCATGGACCATCTTCTGATAAGAGCGCAAGTTGCTGGCCTCGAGCCGGCTGCGGCGCAATTGTAATGCTGAGAACAAGGTGGCGAGAAATTTCTCGTTGTGCCAGGGTTTGAGGATGAAATCGACCGCGCCCTCCTTGATGGCCCGCACGGCCATGGCCACGTCGCCGAACGCAGTGATGAGAATGACCACGGCATTGGGATCGATTTCGAGAATTTTCCGGAGCCAGTGAAAGCCCTCGGCGCCATCGCTGCTGCTGCGGGCGAAATTCATGTCGAGAAATATGACATCGTAGGAGGTATTTTTGAGGAGCGTGGGAATGGCGGATGGTTTCTTTTCGATGTCCACCGCAGCCACGTGCTGCTTCAGAAGCAGCCGCGCCGCCTGCAGGATATCCTCGTCGTCGTCGATGATGAGGATTTTGCCAACTTTATCCATAAAGATCTCCAGATGGGCTTGCTTGGGTTATCACACAGCGCTGCAAAAATCGTGCGCGACACCCGATAATAATCATATACATAAAACCGCATTCAATTGCAAGCATTTTATGCTTTGCTGTGCGAAATCGAACACCCGATTTTGCGATAGTGAACAGTCGAGCCCCTATTTTATCAATTTTCAGCTTTGAGTTTGTGGCAAGGTTGTTGCCTTATACATGGCGGATGAATAGTGCAAATTATGCTTTGGAGAAACGATCATGGGAATGGATCGGCAAATAGAGAAGAAAAAATGGCCGCCGCGCAAAATCGCCTTTGTTGCCGGCGGCGTTCTCGTCAGCTTGTTATTTTTATGGCTGCTGCTCAGCAGTTTTGATGTCTCTTCGCTCACTGTAAATCGCGACCGCCTGACCATTTCGATTGTCAGCCGCGGGCCGTTTCAGGAATTCATCCCGGTCGTCGGCAACGTCCTGCCCATCAACACGGTCTATCTGGATGCCACCGAGGGCGGCCGCGTCGAGGAGATTTATCTGGAAGCGGGCTCGGTGGTGAAAAAGGGCGATCCCATCCTCAAGCTGGGCAACACCAGTCTGCTGCTGGATATCATGTGGCGCGAGGCGGAGCTGTTCCAGCAGAGCAACAATTTGCGCAACACCCGTTTGTCCATGGAACAGAATCGCCTCGCCCTCAAGCGTGAGATGATCGAGGTGGATAATCAGTTGAAGCAGCAGAAGCGCCTCTACGAACGCTATTCTGAACTGGATAAGCAGAGTCTCATTTCCAAGCAAGAGTACGAGATCGTCAAGGATCAGTACGATTATCTGATTGCACGCCTGGAATTGGCTGAGGAGACGCAGAAAAATGACATTGAATTCCGCCAGGCCCAGATCGATGCGCTGGATGAATCGCTCAAACGCATGACGGGCAATCTCGGCATTGCCAAACAAAAACTCGATAACCTCACGGTGCGCGCCACGGAATCCGGGCTGTTGACCGCACTCAATGCCGAAATCGGCCAGTCCAAATCGCCGGGCGAGCGCCTCGGCCAGATCGATAATCTGGAGGGCTTTAAGGTGCGGGCTGCCATCGACGAATATTATATCACGCGCATCGAGGTGGGCAAGACGGGCGAGTTCGAGCAGGCGGGAAAGACCTATCAATTGACCATCAAAAAAGTCTATCCCGAGGTGCGCGAGGGCCGCTTCGAAGTGGATCTGATGTTCGCCGAGGAGATCCCGTCCGGCATCACCCGCGGCCAGACGTTTCATATCCGCCTCGATCTCGGCGGCATCTCCGAAGCCCTGCTGCTGCCACGGGGTGGCTTTTATCAAACCACCGGTGGCAACTGGATCTTCGTCGTGGATAAATCGGGCAAAACGGCGGTCAAGCGGACCATCAAAATCGGCCGCCAGAATCCGCAGGTCTATGAAGTGCTGGAAGGTCTCGAACCCGGCGAGCAAGTGGTGACATCGTCCTATGAAACCTTTGGCGATAATGAAAAACTCAATATAAAGTAGGGAGCCCCGTCATGATTAAAACCCATCTCATCAAAAAGGTCTATACCACCGAGGACGTGGAAACGACTGCTCTGAATGACATCACCCTGGAAGTCAAGGAGGGAGAGTACGTGGCCATCATGGGGCCGTCGGGCTGCGGCAAATCGACGTTGCTCAATGTCCTGGGCATGATCGATACCATCAGCTCGGGTGAATATTATTTTTTGGGCGAAGAGGTGTCGAAATACAATGAGCGCAAGCGCGCCCATCTGCGCAAGAACAACATCGGTTTTGTATTTCAGAGTTTCAATCTGATCGATGAGCTGACGGTGTATGAAAATGTGGAACTGCCGCTGCTCTATCTCGGCTACTCGGGAGCTGAGCGCAAAAACCGCGTCACCGAGGTGCTGGAAAAGATGGCGTTAATGGCGCGGCGCAATCATTTTCCGCAGCAGCTGTCGGGCGGACAGCAACAGCGCGTGGCGGTGGCCCGGGCGGTGGTATCCCGCCCCAAATTGATCCTGGCCGATGAACCCACCGGCAATCTCGACTCGGCGCACGGCGACGAAGTCATGAAGCTGATGAGCGATCTCAATGACGAGGGCACCGCGGTCATCATGGTGACCCACTCACCCACCTATGCCGAGTGCGCGCAGCGCATCGTGCATCTGTTCGATGGCCAGGTGGTGTCGGAAAACATTCAAAGCAAATTCAGGATATAATGCTGGCTGAGGATTGCCAAGGATACGAATCATGTCTCTGCAAGAAATACTCGAAAAATTTGTCCGTGATGAGGCGGCCTGTCAGCTCTGGGACGGCTCACGAAACTGGAAGGCTGATGAGTTGCTGGGCGCGCTGCCGCAAACGCGGTTGCTGACACGGGCGTATCTGCAGCCCGGACTCTATATTGCGGAAATCAGCGAGGCCGGTTATCTCGGCCGGGTGATGTACACCCTTAAAGCCGGCGGGATCAACACAAATCAAGATCGCCCTGTCGGGATTGCCCTTGGGGTCGCCATCAGGAGAGGGCTCCTGCAGAGGTAATTCGAAATGGGTCGTAGGAGGGCTCTCCAGAGGCCGACGGTGGGCTCCACCTGTTTTTGGTGGGGCACACCTTTTATAAACGGGAGTGAAAGATGACAGCATCCAGAGATCAAACTGGAAGCAAAAGCAGAGACCGGGTAAAGAACAGGCATCAAATGAGACCAGCACAGCGAAAAATCAGCGATCGATTTGTGGTAACCATCATCTGTTCGCCTGATCTCAATTCCTGTGTTCAGTCGATGGCGGACTATTTCGAGGGACAAGTGATTTCAATAACGTCATGTGAATAACGCCGTGGCGCGCGCGCTGATCATCAAGCCAAAACTCATTTTAGCCGATGAACCAACCGGCAATCTGAATTCAATACAAGGTGAGGAGATCATGGTATATTCCACGCAGTTGAACCGGGAAGGCATCATGATCATCCAGGCGACCCACTCGGAAAAGAATGCCGGTTACAGTGGACGAATTATCAATTTGTTATACGGAACGATCATCGATCAATAGAACAGGTGAACCATGCTCTGGAACTATCTCAAATCGGCTTTTCGCAACCTCAAGAAGACCAAGCTGTTTTCTTTTATCAACATTGTTGGTTTGGCCATTGGCGTGACCGCCTTCATATTCATCATGCAGTATGTCCATTTTGAAAAGAGCTATGATCGCTTTGTTGAAAACGCCGACCGGATTTACCGGTTGCGCTACGAGCGCACCGATGGCAACGGCGATGTGGTGCGTTTTGCCTCCTGCTGCCCGCCAGCCGCGGCCCGCATCCGCGACCGTTACCCCGAAGTGGAAAAAATTGGCCGGATGTTCCGCTACGAAGCGGTTGTCTCCATGGCCAATATCCATTTTCTGGAAACGAAAATGTTTTTCATGGAGCCGGAACTGATCGACTTGTTTAATATTGATGTCTTCAAAGGCGCTCCCGAGGGCGCTCTGGTCAATCCCAATACCGCCCTGATGTCTGTCTCCACCGCGCGTAAATATTTCGGCGCGGAGAATCCCGTCGGCAAAATCATCACCGTTGATAATAAAACCGATTATCGCATCATCGGCCTGTTCCCGGATGCCCGGCCGGACAGCCATGTCAAGTTTGATATCCTCCTGCCGTGGAAAACCCTGGAAAGCCAGTTCGGAGCGGATTACTACGAGGCGTGGGGCCATACCGGCGCCTATACCTATCTGGCGGCTACACCCGGCATCGATGCGCAGGCCTTTGAGAAGAAACTGCTCCCGCTCATCGCAGCGGAATGTCCGTGGTTGAAAGAGTATAATATGAAGATCGACTTGAAGATGCAGCCGTTGACGGAGATTCATTTGTCCTCGCACTATATGCAAGAGCTGGAGACCAATGGCGATGGCACTTCGGTCGATGTATTGATGATCATGGCCGTTTTCATCATCATCATGGCCTGGGTCAATTATGTCAATCTCTCCACGGCCCGTTCTCTCAGCCGCGCCCGGGAAGTGGGGTTGCGCAAGGTGGTAGGCGCCTCGCGGCGGCAATTGGTGTTGCAGTTTTTCTTCGAGACCGCATTGATCAATCTGATCGCCATGGCCATCGCCCTGGTGTTGATGAAGGCCTTTTTGCCCGCCTTTCGTCATATTTCCGGCGTTCCGGCTGAATACGGACTGTGGACCCAGGGCTGGTTCTGGCTCACCCTGCTCGTGGTCTTTATTGCTGGTGTGTTTTTATCCGGATTCTATCCCGTGGCCGTGCTCTCCTCCTACCGGCCCATGGCGGTGCTGCGCGGCAAGCCGGGGCAGGGCCAAAAGGGCCTGAGTCTGCGTAAAGTACTGGTTACATTTCAGTTTGTCGTGGCATTGATCCTGTTGACCGCCACGATCGCGGTTTATGAACAAATCTCTTTCCTGCGCAGCCGCAATACCGGATTTGACAGGGCGCAGACGCTGGTGCTCAAGGCGCCGCGCGTCCGCGATGAAGCCTACCCGGCGAAATTCGAATCCTTCAAGACGACGCTGTTGGGGCGTGCCGGCATCGCAAAGATCAGCCATGTGACCGAAGTGCCGGG
>CAUJEL010000149.1 GCA_963169875.1 Candidatus Zhuqueibacterota bacterium | reverse complement strand
GCCTGGCTGAAAATGGCGATTTCGTCGCCGGCAGCAAGCGGTGTACCGCTCAGGTAGTGCGGTTGCGCGGCAAGGGGCAGGACAATGGTGGCATTCTCTCCCGTGTTGCTGCTGAAATGATAATGGAGAGAATCATTGATTTTCGGCAGGGTACACGGCTGCATCGCCAGCCTCGCCTGGGCGCTCGATGGATAGGTAAGCGTGCCGGCGGCATTCATATAGAACTGATACCCCTGCCCCGGTTGCATCGTGCCAATGTCGTTGATACCGTATTGCGGGATATAGGTCTTGCCCGCACCGTTTTTCGCCAGTACGAGTTTGGACACAATGCTGTTGAGGGCGTCGACGGCGTTGATCGGGATGGCAGGGAGGTAGCTGCCGAGATTCCATCCTGCGACTAAATTAATGGGCGTATCCGGCGCCACCGGCTGCCCGGTCACTGCCAGCGTGGCGGCGGCATTCAAATAGGCCTGATACCCATCCCGGTAATTGAAATTGCCGATGTCGTTTATTTGATAAGCGGGGATAAAAGTCTGTCCTCTGCCGTTTTTAATCAGCACCAGTTTGGCGCCCAGGGGCGCCATGACCGCGCTCATGGCGGGCTGGTCGGGATCAACGTGTGCGGATAACATGTTCCAGCCGCTGTTCAAGGCAAGGTTCATGGTCTCCAGTTCGCGCACCACAAACTGGCTCAACACCATAAAGGCGTTTGCTGTATATTGGCCTGCTCCTTGAGAATAGGCGGTTTGAATATTTTTCCACTCTTTGTCCGTGCTGAGGCGGTAGAGGCGGAAGAAAATAGATTCGCCCGCTTGAAAACCGTCAACCGCCGGTGTCTGGTCATTATCGCCCCACGCGGTGATGGGCAGATGCGCGCCCTGCCATTGCCGCCAACCGCAGCACAAGCCCGCGGGTGTGAAAGCGCCGATGATGTCGCCGTTAAGGATCGGGACGCCATCGATGTTGGGATTGGCCTCGAGCGGCAGGACGATGATGGCATTCTGTCCGGTGTTGTCGGCAAAGTCCCATGTGGTGGGCAGGGTCCCCGCGGCTTGCTGGATCAGCACCTTGACGTGGGCGCTGCCTCCGTTCGAAGTGACATCCACCATCGTACTGTCTCTGGCGGATGTCAGCAGGGCGCGGTTCACGGTTACTTTTACGGTGTCGTCGCCGCTGCCCGACCCCGGGTTGAGAGAGACCAGCCACGGCTTGTCCGGGTTTTCAGCGACAGACCAGGTGAGGACCCCGCCGCCTGTGTTGCGAATCTCAAAGGAGAGCAGGTTATAGGCCGTGCTGAAATCCAGCTCAAGGGGCGCAACCGACAGCGCCGGCACAGTCTGCGTCGTGATGGTGAAGGGGTGATTGCTGAGGTCGTAAGGGGAACCATCAGCGGCATCGCGGATGCGCAGGATGCAGTCGGGTGAAGGGGTATTGGGAATGGTCCACGCATACAATTCGCTGTTGGCGGTCGTGGCAATGGCCGGTGATAACCAGTGGCTGCCGCCGTCGAGCGAATAATCGATGATGACCTGGAGCGGCTTGCCGATGGTGCCATTGGTCCAGGTGATATTGTGGACGCTGCCTGGATTCCAGGTTTCGCTGCCGACGGGACTGGTGATGCGCAAGCTGGACAAGGATAAAAATACTTTTATGGTGTCGATGTTGGAATAATCTGAAAAGCCGTTTTCGTTAAACGCGCGCACTCTGAATTCGTAGCTGCGGTTAAGCACCGGGTTGTCCATTTGATGGGAAATGGTGTTGGCGCCAAGCGTGTCCAGCGCCTGCCAGGTCGAGAAGAGTTGATTATCCTTGCGATCCAGCACAAATCCGTCTTCATTGGTGGCGTTATCCTGCCAGGTGATATGCAGCTGTTCCGGGATAGTGTAGACCTGCAGGTTGGTGGGGGGTGCCGGGACCTGGGGCATGGCGCCGAGGATGGGCACGACCTGGTCGAGGTAGACGCCGCCGGACAGAGCTGCGTTCATCTTGCCGAGCAGACGAACGTAGATTTTTTTGATGACGTATCTGGATGGAAAATTCGCGATTGCAGTCCAGTCAAATGAATCGTGGTTCCAGACCGCGGTCCCATCTCCATAGATATCGTGCTGCATCTCCCTGGCCGTGCCATTGTAGAAATCGCGGTCGCGCGCCTGGTCGATGTCATAGACCTTGACGAAAAGATTTTCATAGAGAATGCCCAGGGAGACCATGCACTCGGCCAGTTCAACCGTGTACCCTTTAGCTGATTGCCAGGCTGGAAGCGCGGAGAGATCGGGCGAATGAAATTCCATGGCCCACCAGGTGTGGCCGGGATTGCTGATGCCATGGCCGTTGATGGTAAAGCATTGCATGGAACCATTGAGGTCGCCTGCCGCATCGCCGCCCGGCGGATGCGGAAAATGCACTTCATCCTTCCAGCCGTTGATGAAGCTGCTGGGGAAGAGGGTGGAATAGGATTCGTCGTAGGCGCCCACCAGGGTCCAGCCCTGGGTGGTGCCATCGTCAAAGGTGAAGGCATCGGTGATGGAGGGCACATCGCCGGAATGGAGGGCGCCGACGTCCTGGAGATCGGCGCTGCCCTCGGCCGAGCCGCCCATAAGGTTGAGTTGAAAGCGCAGGAGATTGACCGTCCCGCCGGCTGCGATGCCGAAATCGCTGAGATCGATGGCCCGGGTGCCGCTGTATTGCATAAAGGCGCCCAATCCGCCGGGGGTGCCGTTACCGCTCACGGCGACTTTATAGCTCTCCGCGTAATTGCCGTATTCAAATACGACAAAGTCGGCGCCGGCGTCGTTGACGATGACATTGTTGTCGAAATAGAGATCGACCATGTCGGAATATCCGCCGGCCACCACCCAGGTGCCGAGGTTGATGTCGCTGACGGCGGCACTGACGCTTGGACCCGTGTTTTGCAGGATGAGGCTGCTGCCGGCGGCAGCGCCGCGGTCGGCGAAAGCGGCAGCGCTGGGGAAATTGTAGCCGCCAAAGGAGAATTGCGCCTGCGTGACCACGGGCATGGAGAGCAACAGAGCCGCAGCCAGCGCCCGGAAACGAATGTGAGTGATTTTCATAAACACCTCGCAACAAATTAAAGGTCATTTTCATGCAATAGGTGACGGCCTTTGCAGAACTATTCACATTTGTTCGTTGAAAAATGCTTCGACCGGTCAGGGCTGAGCTGCTGAGGTGTACCCCGGTGCGGTGTGAGGAAATGGGAGATATGTTCCGGAGAAGAGTTGTGCGAGCGTGCTGATCTTGGGAATGGATTCTGATGTATGATAGCGAGTTTTATGGCAAATAGCAAGCTGAATGTGCAAAAAATTGACTGCTATCAAACCAGTTCGTTTTCTTTCGTTCAATCTGGACGAATGTGAAAGAGAGGAATTTTTCCATATCATAAGAAAATTATCCACTATTTGAGATATTTCCAATGACAAAAGGATGTTGATATAAAAACAATATATTAAGCCTTTCGTCAAAACCGAGCTTACATGAAGTATCAGCGAATTGTGGAAAAATATCTTGTCCTGGAAGGATATTTGTTGGAAGATAAATTTACAAGATTAATAATAACAATATATTATAAACTACCTATTTTCTGGCGCAAATCTTGCATAAAAAGTATTTATCATGTCCGGCTTTTGTGAAAAAGCTGATCCTTAAGCACGGCATGACGCAATCTTTGAGACGATGTGAAAACAGATGGACCACTGATGATGCTGCGGTTGTTGCGACAACTGCGGGTATCTCGCATACAAAAGACAGCTGCCTGAGAACCACCAGGACTCCACACAACGCGACGCCCGGGGATAATCCGGCGATTTCATGCGGCTCTTCGTCATCGGGATGTTTTCATCAAAACGTTCGGAACAGAGCATGGAAAATGAAGTAACCATAGCGATCCGCGATATCCTGAAATATCTTGAGAAGCATCCGGCATCGAAGCATACCGCAGAGGGGATTGCAAAGTACTGGATTTATCAACAGCGGCTTGAAATCCAGTTGAATCATGCCATAGAGGCCATCTCCTGCTTATTGCAGCAAGGTTTTCTCGATCAAGAAACCCTCCCCAACGGTATCACCTATTACAAAATAAATAATGCAAAAAAAGCACAAATTCCATCCTTCCTGAAAAACCTCAACGACGCCCGCGCGACGGAATGCAAGAGTTCGAAATGATTCCCAAAGAGCAGTAGCTGCTGTCAACAGGAGGCTGTATGGTCAGAGCAGTATCGGTATTGGTCGTCACATTTTTCCTGTTTCAATGCGGATCAACTCCCATGACGCCGCCTGTGCGATCTCCATCTTTATATCGCACCGTGCAAATACCTGGGCATAACCTCACCACATCGTCCGTGATCAAAACCGCCATGATGGACTCCGGTGCGCTTGCCCTGAGTCCCGGCGCACCAGAAGAACTGCCCGAAGGCCCCAACAGCTTCGATGTTTTCAAAAATGGCTGGCTGGTCATCAATGATCCGCTCACTCATCGTATCGTGATTTATGATTCATTGGGAAAATATCAATTCGCTCTCCAGGTGCCCTTCTCTGTCAGCAGCCTGTGGTTGACCGATGCCGAAGATCTGTACATCGAGAAGGCAACCACCGGCGAAATTTTCGACATCAATCGCCAAAGTCAAATACAACCGGTATCCCACAACATCAAGTCGGCGGCAGATCAAAGCAGGGGCAAATTCATTGATTTTAATCATGGTGAAATTCAGCTGCCGCATCGCCGCGACCGCGGCGTCCCTGCCATAAAAGTCGATTTTCACAGTGACAGCTCGAAAATGGTCGCTCTCTATCCGCTGACGCTGGATGAATCCGGGAATATGTACATCGTAATTGAAAGCTTCAAGCCCGCGGAGACACTGGCCATCGCGCAAATTATCCGCAAGTACACGCCAAACGGCGCATTGGATGCGCAGATTGATGGTGTCCCCATGGATTATTTTATCATCCCCAGGGACAAATTCCGGGTTCGCAATGGCCGGGTCTATCAGCTCCTGCCGCAGCGGGAAAAAGTGTTGCTACACATCTGGAACACGAATTGAATTCCCTTTGAAAGGATACGATCCATGCGATCCTTCTTTTTATTCCTCCTGGTCGCGATTCTGTCATCGTTTCCAGTCTGGTCACAAGTCCCTGCGGATCAATTACCCGAATTGACCAGAGAACAGATCATCACGACCGCGCAACAGTACAGCGACCATGTCTGGATTTGCCGGGCCAACAATCGCACCCCAACCTGCCATCAGAATAAACCCTATGTCTGCGATTGGGATGTTGATGAGGAGGTAACCGGCCTGCCCTATGACTGGGGCGGCTTTGATGATCCTGTACGATTTAAAATCCGGCTGGCTCAAGGCCAGGCCGCCGGCTCGCACAGCTGGCACGGCAGCACGGAATGTACCGCCGGCATCGACTGTTCCGGCTTTGTCAGCCGCTGTTGGGCCAGCCGCGAAAAGTACTCGACCAATTCCATCTGGCAGATTGCGAATCGACTGC